>QKFK01000167.1 GCA_003252195.1 Rhodospirillales bacterium | reverse complement strand
TTACGCTCAATATCTTCATATTTATTTATGTTGCTGAAGCAAAGAAGAGTCTGGGCATGCATGTATTTGTCATGTGGTTCAAATCCATTTGCTGAATATGAATTCGCATTTTGAGATGGTGCCTGATTTAATTCGGTAATTATTGGTTTTTTGCTACCAAATCGCGCAGACCATTGTTCTTTGCTAACAGGACCTTCAAATAATGTAGGATCGAAAACTAATTGATGGATTTTGCCCTTACTATCTTTAACTGGCAGCAGAGCTGCTACATGGAAAGCTAGATTTTGTTTTATCTCCACATATCCATCTGTTTCTGCTTTCTTTGCCTTGAATGATACTGTAAATTCTGGGGCGTTTTCTTCAGCGTTATACCAGATTTTTTTAGGATTATAGCCGTCAACTTTTGCATTTTCAGTAATTAGATATGCTCTTGCATAGCACCCCTCTGTGGGGTTGTTGCATGCATAATCAGGGTTTTCTTGAATTTGCTTGAATAGAGCTTTGGCATCTTTAATGCTCATTGCTTTTTCAGGAAGGTTCTTATTTTCTTTTTCAACGTAATTATAAAAATTTAACCAGTTTGATCTAATACGCTCAATATCATAAAGCTCTGACTTTGATTCATTGTGCAAATAATTTTTTGCCTCGGAAACACAATCTTCAGGAGCAGGCTCATCTGGAAGAAAATAATCATCTTTATTTTTTGTTAGAGGTTCTTTTATGCCTCTAGTAATTAAAGATGGCTCATGAGCATTTATTTCTTTTGCCCATTGTTGTTTGGTTGCTGGTCCATCAAAAAGAACAGGGTCAAATATAAGGCTCTCTATTTTTCCATTTGATGTTTTAACAGGCAATGAAATTGCTACATGAAAGCTATATTCAAAAACATCTTTTTCAAAAGAAGCTAGCTCTCTATATTTTGTGTTCATTTTTGCCCTTAGATAAATAAGCTCTGGCCTATCTGTTTTGAATGCCCACACTTTTTTAGGCTCTAACCCTCTGTCTTCAGCTTTTAACCCAATTAAGTGAGCTCTGGCAAAGCACCCATCTTCAGGTGCTTTATTATATAGCTCTGGCCATTCTTGCATGCGGTTAAAAAAGTCAACCGCCTCAGCTGATGTGATATATTCTTTTTTGTTTGTTATGTTGTTTTTTGTATTGTCCATATTGGCTACTTTCCATCTACCATAACATCATAGATTTCACCCTTAGCAGATGAGCTAATCCAAATTTCTTTATCGTTTAATTGTGCCTCTTGTAGCAAAGATAGAAATTCTGGTTTGTTGTGGCTGAGTTTTAATATGGCAGCCCCTGTACGCAAAGAAATTTTATATAAATCCTCAGTATTAGCTATATCTTTTATTTTATGCTTAAATAATGAAGCTATTGATACAACTTTACCTTCGCTAAGGCTTACAGCAATTGGTTTAGATGTAGCCAAGGCTTTTTGAATATCTAGGCAGATTTCATTGTCGGCTTGATATTCTAAATTATTATCAAGTGTAACTATATTGCCACTTATTGATATAACTTTATGTATCTTTACATCTTGTTCCATTTTGCACCAACCAATATTTAACGAGTGTTTTGTTGATGATATGACACCAACTTGCTAGCTTGCCTTTTAGCCTGTTCTTCTTTAACCTTATCTACCATTAACCAAGCAGATTTTGTTCGCTCCACAACTTTGTTAGCACTCAATAAAGAATATTTAAGTAGCCGTTTTTTTGAAAAAACATCTGGGTTGTTAGGCGCGTCAAGACTACCATTATAATAACTGTAATTAGGGTAAGGCTTTTTATCTAAAGCACAAATGGTATTTTCATCATCTGCTGCATGGAGTTCTTCTGCCCATTGACGAGGGTCCGCTGGTCCATCAAAGAGAACAGGGTCAAAGACTAAGTCTTTAACCGTTCCATGTAAATCTTTTACAGGCATAATAATTGCTACATACATGGTAGTTAAAGTTCTGATATTTTCTTTCTTTTTTACCTGTTATGCGGTGCTTTGTTCCATATGATATATTTATTTTTCTATCATCAAAATCAGCTGGCACTCGATTCCATATTTTTTTCGGCTCTAAACCCATCTGGGTGGCTTCTTTCCCCATAAGGTGAGCTCTGGCATAACAACCATCTGTAGGGTAGTTGCATGCGTATAATGGGTTTTGTTGAATTTTATTAAAAAATTCGATTGCTTCTTTTGATGTTAATATTTTTGCATTTCCACTACTCATTATGCCACCTCTTTTAACGATGCAGAAATGATTTCGCCATCAGAAGAAAATGCAACCCATATAGGTAGCTTGTTGCTGTAGGCATTGTTAAAAATATCAATAAGCTCAATATCTTCTTTTGATATCTTATATATAGCAGGCATTGATTGTAGTGATACTTCAAATGCAGATGAATCTTGGTAAATCTCTGCTACTATTTCATCAAAACATGGATGCACTTTTTCAATTATATTTTGATGGTCAATAATGGCTATAGGTTCGTTGCTATCTTTTGCCATTTCAATTAATTTAAGGCAAGATTCGCTTATGTTGTTCAGCTCAAAGCATAGGCCATCTGTGCTTTCTAAGCGATGTTGGTCGTATGTGTTGATGTTTATAATCTTCATAGCAATGTGCCTTAATAATATTAGTTATGAGAGATTATACGTGTTTTGTCTAAATATGTCCAATAAAACAAACGCAGGATTATAAAAATCCTGCGTTTAATGTTTTTCTGACTAATATTATTCGTGTAAAGCTAAAAATCTGTCAGCTTCTAATGCTGCCATACAGCCTGTTCCTGCGGCAGTAACTGCTTGACGATATTTTTTATCTTGCACGTCACCAGCAGCATAAATACCTTCAATATTAGTAGCTGTAGAATCTGGGGCTGTAATGAGATATTTTTCATCGTCCATTTCAAGAGAACCTTCAAAAATATCTGTGTTAGGTTTGTGACCGATTGCAACAAAAACACCTTCAACATCAAGGTTTGAAGTCTCGCCTGTTTTAACATTTTTAAGGCGAACAGCTGTAACACCAAGAGGTTCTTCTGTGCCAAGTACTTCATCAATCACGCTGTCCCAAATAACTGTAACTTTTGGGTTTTTGAACAATCTTTCTTGCATAACTTTTTCTGCTCTTAGTTCATCTCTGCGGTGAATAAGAGTTACATGCTCGGCGAAGTTAGTTAAGTAAATTGCTTCTTCAACAGCTGTGTTGCCGCCGCCAATTACGCAAACTTTGCGGTTTCTGTAAAAGAAACCATCACATGTAGCACAAGCTGAAACGCCAAAACCTTGGAATTTCTTTTCAGATTCCATGCCGAGCCAACGAGCAGAAGCTCCTGTTGCAACAATAACAGTTTCTCCAATATATTTGTCGCCATTATCGCCATAACAAACGAATGGACGTTTAGAAAAATCAACTTTTGCAATTGTATCAGAGATTAATTTAACCCCAACATGCTCGGCTTGTTCTCTCATTCTGTCCATGAGCTCACCACCACCAACAGGCTCTGGGAAACCAGGGAAGTTTTCAATATCTGTGGTAATAGTTAACTGACCACCAGGTTGCATTCCTGCTACAATAATTGGCTCTAAATTTGCCCTTGCAGCATAAATACCAGCGGTGTAGCCAGCAGCACCTGAGCCGATAATGAGAACTTTGGTTTTATATTCAGCCATTAAAAAATCTCCTTAAAAATAAATTTTGTATTAAATACTTTATAAACTCTGAGAGCTTAATTGGGTAGTAAAATTTGAAAGATATTAAGAATGTTTACAGAGGGTATTAATGAGCCCTCTGCAAACACCTTGAAATATTAAAGGTTAGCTGCGTTGCTTGCTAAATATTCTGCAACACCGTTTGAGTTTGCAACCATACCTTTTTTGCCTTTGTTCCAACCAGCTGGGCAAACTTCGCCATTTTCTTCGTGGAATTGAAGTGCGTCAACCATACGGATTGTTTCATCAACATTGCGTCCTAATGGAAGGTCGTTCACAACTTGGTGGCGAACAACGCCATCTTTGTCAATTAGGAATGAACCACGAAGAGCAACACCGCCTTCAAGGAGTACACCGTAATCTTTTGCAATAGACTTTGTCAAATCTGCTACTAGTGGGAATTGAACATTGCCCAAACCACCTTTTTCTACTGGAGTGTTTTTCCATGCTAGGTGTGTATAGTGTGAATCAATACTTACTGCTATTAGCTTACAGCCACGTTTTGCAAATTCTTCCATGCGGTTGTGGTGAGCAATGATTTCTGATGGACATACGAATGTAAAATCTAATGGATAGAAAAATACAACACCATAAGAACCATTTAGATATTCTTTTAATGAGAAGTTTTCGTTGATAGTGTTATCTTCCATAACTGCTGGTGCATTAAAATCTGGTGCTTGATGTCCAACTAAAACTCTTCTGCATTCGCTCATTTTATTTTCTCCTGTTTAATAATAATAATTTGCATCTAGTATTCAAAAAAATATCCATGTCATAAGACAAAGATATCAACTAATTTTAGTCTTGCTATAAGACTAACTGATTGGCTGTAAGGCGGAATTTTATCAATTTGCGGTCAATATCATCGCCATATTAATTAATCGCTTTAAGCCGATTAAAAACCGTAAAACAAAAGCCCTATCGGTTAATTCAATTCATGAATAACAAGATAAGGCTTTTAATATAAAAATCAAGTAAAATTTTATTGATTTTAGTTGTCAGTATAACTGATTGAAATTATTGATATTTTACTTCAACAATCTCATATTCTCTCATTCCGCCTGGGGCAGAAACTTGAATGGCATCACCAACTGACTTACCAATAATTGCTTTTGCTAAAGGAGAAGCAATAGAAATTTTGTTTTTTTCTATATCTGCTTCTGGTTCGCCAACGATTTGATATGTTTTTTCATCATCGTCGTCATCTGCTAGCAATACATGTGCGCCAAAGCGAACAGTGTCTCCACTCATTTTGCTGGTGTCAATCACTTGGGCAAGGCTGATAGTAGCTTCAAGCTCTTTGATTCTGCCTTCATTAAAGCTTTGTTTTTCCTTAGCGGCATGATATTCGGCGTTTTCAGACAAATCGCCATGTTCTCTTGCTTCTGAAATAGCTGCAATAATTGCAGGTCTTTCAACTGATTTTAATCTCTTGAGTTCTGCTTCTACCTGAGCAAAACCTTCCGCTGTCATAGGAATTTTTTCCATTTGATGACCTCTTAAATAAATGTACAAAAAAAGATTAAAACCGTGTGCTTCTTGGCTACACAGTTTCAACCATAAATCTCAATTTTGAAACGCCATTATTGCAAATGAAATAATTGAAGTCAATAAAATCAAGAATTGTCTTTAAACTTTTAGCGCATGATATATTATTGCCGAGTAAAAGATTCATATTGAGTTTTCATAAAATAGATATCGCAAACAGGAGAGAGAAATGCTTCGTGATAAAGTGAATGAAGAATTGAAAGAAGCTATGAAAAGCAAAGATGCTAAAAGGGTATCTACATTGCGTTTGATTATGGCTGCTGCTAAAGATAAAGACATTGCAGTTAGAAGCAAAGGAAATGATAAGGGAATTTCTGAAGAGGAATTTTTATCTCTTTTACAAAGCATGGTTAAGCAAAGAAGAGATTCTATTGAAATGTATAAACAAGGCGGTCGTGAAGATTTGGTTGCATCTGAAAATGCAGAAATCGACGTTATTGAGGGCTTCCTTCCTAAGCAATTTGATGAAGCAGAAATGACTGACGCAATTAAAACTGTAATTGCAGAAACTGGCGCAGAGGCGATGCGTGATATGGGTAAAGTGATGACTGCTTTACGTGAAAAATATGCTGGACAAATGGATTTTGGTAAAGCTTCTGGAATGGTTAAACAAGCTTTATCTTAATTTGTTATACTGATTGAATAAATAATGGCGTTTCCTCCTAATTTTTTAGAAGAGATTAGATCTAGAGTATCTATATCTGATGTAATTTCTAAAAAAATTAAATTATCAAAAAAAGGCAAAACTCACTGGGGTTGTTGTCCTTTTCATAATGAGAAAACGCCATCATTCAGTGTTAATGACATAAAAGGATTTTACCATTGTTTTGGTTGCGGTGCTCATGGTGATATCTTTTCATTTGAGATGAATGCAAACCACCTTTCTTTTTTTGAGGCTATAGAAAAGCTATCTGCTATGGCAGGTCTTAAAATGCCCGAGACTAGTTCTGAAGACAGAGCTAAGGAAAAAGAAAAAAACTCCCTTTATGATGTTATGGAGCTTGCTTGCGGGTATTTTGAAAAACAGCTTCGTATGCCAATTGGTAAATCTGCTTATGATTATTTGAAAAAACGTGGCTTGCCAGATGAGGTAATCTCTCATTTTAGGCTAGGCTATGCTGCAGGTGATGGTGGCTTAAAATCGTATTTGGCCTCTAAAAATGTTACCGAAGCACAAATGGGCGCGCTAGGATTGGCAGGATTCCCAGATGATGGGAGGCGTCCTTATGATTATTTTAGAAACAGAGTTATGTTTCCTATTGCCGATAAAAGAGGTCGCGTAATTGCCTTTGGTGGCAGGGTTATGGATGATTCTCAGCCAAAATATCTAAACTCACCTGACACTCCTTTGTTCAACAAAGGTTATGTTTTATATGCAATGTCATCAGCTAGAGATGAAGCTTTTGACAGAGAAGAAATTATAGTTTGTGAAGGCTATATGGATGTAATAGCCCTTTATAAAGCTGGTTATAAAAATGCTGTAGCTCCATTGGGAACGGCCTTAACAGAAAACCAAATTGCAGAATTATGGAAAGTGGCAAAAGAGCCAATAATGTGTTTTGATGGCGATAAAGCAGGGCAAAAAGCTGCTATTCGTTCGGCACAAAGAGCTATGCCAATGCTTCGCCCTGGCTACTCATTGCGTTTTGCAATGCTAGAAGGGGGGCTTGATCCCGATGAAATGATTGAGCAAAAGGGAAAAGAAACATTTTATGGCTTTATTAATAATGCAATGCCTTTGATTGACATTATGTGGAATGAATATGCCCTTGATAGAAATGTTTCTACTCCAGAAAGAAAGGCAGAGCTAGAAAAAGAAATCTACGATGCGGTTGGGCAGATTGGCGATGCTATGGTAAAAGAGCAATATCGCAAAGAGGTTAAAAACAAACTCTGGAATTTGTTTAACCCTAATTTTGCATCGCGTAAACAGCAAAAAAATGATGCAAATCAGCATAATAAATCACTTAAAGATAAGATGATTGCTGCAAATGTTATTGCTAGTAAAAATATAATTTCGCACCTTGTTTGCTTTCCAGAATTGTTTTCAAAGTGGGAAGAAGATTTCTCGTTAATTGATTTTGGCGAGTTATCACCTATATATAATTCACTAGCCAATGAAATGCTTGAAAATGATTTTAAGGTCAAAGATGAGTTGCTTGCAAAATTAGCGGGTGATGTGTCAGAAAAGCTTAAAAAAACGCTCGGTCCGCAAATAGCAGAGATAAGCAAAAAACAATTATACGTTGATGAGGCTGATGCGATTATTTTGAGGCAAATTAACGCTTTGAAGCTTGATTTAATTGAAAAGCAAATTAAAGAAATTAGCGAATCCGATTCGTTTGATGCTGATAAGCTAAAATTGTGGCAAGAGCTTACAAAAGAGCGTGAAAATATATTAACAGCTAATATAGAGTAAATATTACTCAAACTCGCATAAAATAAGGCAAATTCACTAAATATTAACCCAGATTGTAAAAATATATTATGCGCGAATCGAATCAGGGGTTGAATTATTAAAAACAACACTTTATATGTTTGCTTTGGTTTTAGTGCGTATTATATAGGCTAATTTTATCCTAAATGCTTTATTTGGGCTTTTTCTGGGTTTGTAAACAACGGGGACATATTTTATATGAGTGAAGATACAGAATTATCGCTTGACGAAGAAAAAGATAACAATGACGATCAATCTGATGAGGTTGAAGTTGAGGGTGAAGATTCCCCGATAGATGTTATGAAAGAGCAGATTAAGCGTCTTATAGCTAGTGGTAAGAAACGTGGCTATATTACTGTAGATGAACTTAATAAAGCTCTACCTTCTGAAAAAGAAACATCAGAATCTATTGAAGATATTATGACAATGATATCTGATATGGGCATTTCTATCTTAGAAGAAGGTGAAGGCGACGATTTAGAAGAAGATGAGGAAGAAGTAGCCGCTGGAGCAGGTAAGAATGATGATCCTGTTCGTATGTATTTGCGTGAAATGGGTTCTGTAGAACTTTTATCTCGTGAAGGCGAAATCGCGATTGCAAAGCGTATTGAAGCAGGTCGTGCTGTTATGATTGGTGGCTTGTGTGAAAGCCCTATGACACTTAAGGCTATTAGTTCATGGCGTGACGCTTTACTCGAAGAGACAATGCTTCTTCGTGATATTATTGATCTAGATACAACATATGGCGAAGAACCAGACGGAATTTTTGAAGAAGATGATGATTCAGAAGATGTTCTTGAAGATGTAGAAAAAGTTCTTGAGAATGCTGATGATGAAGACGAAATTGATGAAGATTTAGAAACCGACGTTGACCATATTGATGGCGATGACGAAGAAGATGATGACGATGACTTCTCTGATGAAGATGAAGAAGACGGTGAAGATGGTGAAGAAGGTAGTGGCGATGATGATGACGAAGGTTCAGGCGCGCCAGGCAGACCATCTGTTTCTATTTCTCATATGGAAGAAGCTCTAAAAGAGCCTATTTTAGAAAAATTAAGTGGTGTTACTGTTCTTTATGGAAAATTGCGTAAAGTTCAAGAACAACGTCTAGAAGCTATTTTAGAAGGTAAGCAACCAACTGCTGCGATTGAAAGAAAGTACGAAAAAATCAAATTAGAATTAGTTGATTTGATGGAGCAAATTCATATTAACCCAAGTCGTATTGAAGAATTGGTTGAGAATCTAAATAAATTTAATAAGCAATTAATTGGTCTTGAGGGTAAATTACTCCGTTTGGCTGGTGAGTGCAAAATTAAACGTGATGATTTCTTAAAGAAATATACAAACTCAGAATTAGACCCTAATTGGCAAGATAAAGTTTGCAAAAGAGGTTCAAAAGCATGGGTATTGTTTATTGAAAAATATGGCGATGAAATTTCTACCATCAGAGATACTATTTCTGGCATGGCTGAAGAAATCGGAATGCCAATTCAAGAATATCGCCGTGTAGTTAGCACAATCCAAAAAGGTGAGAGAGAAGCTTCTCGCGCTAAAAAAGAGATGATTGAAGCAAACTTAAGATTGGTTATTTCTATTGCTAAAAAATACACAAACCGCGGCTTACAATTCCTTGATTTGATTCAAGAAGGTAACATTGGTTTGATGAAAGCTGTTGATAAATTCGAATACCGCAGAGGTTACAAATTCTCAACTTATGCTACATGGTGGATTAGACAAGCTATTACTCGCTCAATCGCAGATCAAGCTAGAACAATTCGTATTCCTGTTCACATGATTGAGACTATTAATAAGTTAGTTCGTACTTCTCGTCAGATGTTGCACGAAATTGGTCGTGAGCCAACACCTGAAGAATTAGCAGAAAAATTATCAATGCCACTTGATAAAGTGCGTAAGGTAATGAAGATTGCCAAAGAACCAGTTAGTTTGGAATCTCCTGTTGGTGATGAGGATGATTCACAATTGGGTGATTTTATTGAAGATAGAAATGCAGTTCAACCGCTTGATTCTGCAATTCACTCAAATCTTCGTGAAACATGTACTAGAGTTTTAGCAAGCTTAACTCCTCGTGAAGAACGCGTTTTACGTATGAGATTCGGTATTGGAATGAATACAGACCACACTTTGGAAGAAGTAGGTCAACAATTCTCAGTTACTCGTGAGCGTATTCGTCAAATTGAGGCAAAAGCTTTGCGTAAATTGAAACACCCAAGCCGTTCAAGAAAATTAAGAAGTTTCCTTGATAATTCTTGATTTTAATTTCTAACCTTTGTAAAAGGGTTTTGTGCAAAATTATGTTGCACGTAGCTTAAAATGGTGTATTTTATAAAAACCAATTTTAAGTACTATGGGTCCTTAGCTCAGTTGGTTAGAGCAGGCCGCTCATAACGGTCTGGTCGCAAGTTCGAGTCTTGCAGGACCCACCATTAAAAAAGCCTCCGTTTACGGGGGCTTTTTTAATGGTGGATTGCGCCTGCCTCGTAAGTTGCGACCAAGCAAGTTCGGAATCGAAGCGAATGAAAAGAGCGAAGATGCAGGGAAGCTTGAGCTTTTATAAAAAAGTGAAAGACCCTCGCAGTCTTGCAGAGCGAAGCTTATATTGCGGTGTTAGTTCGTGCCTCCGTTTACGGGGGCTTTTTTAATGGTGGATTGCGCCTGCCTCGTAAGTTGCGACCAAGCAAGTTCGGAATCGTAGCGAATGAAATGAGCGAAGAAGCAGGGAAGCTTGAGCTTTTATAAAAAAGCGAAAGACCCTCGCAGTCTTGCAGAGCGAAGCTTATATCGCGGTATTAGTACGAGCCTCCGTTTACGGGGGGGGCTTTTTTAATGGTGAATTGTGTCTGCTTCATAAGTTTAGATTATGGTGTTTTCATATATTGATATCTATCTGTTTTTTTGATATAAAGTTTTTAGAGTAAATCTGTGACTTGAAAAGGTAACTCATTTTCATGAACATGCTCGTTTGCTACTCTCGGGCATTGCCAATAAAGGCGATTTGGATATCTCAGTCATTTCTTTATATTAAAGAGTAGAAGCATGAATAATAATTTTCCTAAAGATTTTATATGGGGCACTTCAACCGCAGCTTATCAGATTGAGGGTGCTGTTAATGAAGACGGGCGTTCTAAAAGCGTGTGGGACGTGTTCTGCGAGCAAGATGGAAATATCATAGATGGCTCATCAGGTATTGTTGCTTGTGACCATTATCATAGAGTTGATGAAGATGTTGCGTTATTAAAAAATGCAGGAATTAAGAATTATCGCTTTTCAATATCATGGCCAAGAATTTTGCCTAATGGCATAGGTAAGGTTAATCCAAAAGGGATAAAATTTTATTCTAATTTGGTTGATAAACTTTTAGAAAATAATATTACCCCATGGATTACCTTATATCATTGGGATTTGCCACAATGTTTGCAGCAAAAAGGCGGTTGGTGTAATCGTGAAATTTTAGATTGGTTCTCTGAATATGCCCATGTTGTGACCGATGCTTTAGGATATAGAGTTAATAACTGGATTATTCTAAACGAACCATCTGTGGTTTCGTTCTTAGGGCATGGGCTTGGCTTTCATGCACCAGGTCTTAAAGGTGAAGATAATTATTTGGCCTCTGTTCATCATCAAAATTTGGTGATTGGAAGAATGTATAGAGAGCTAAAAGCTAAGAATGCTAACTGGAATATTGGTTCATCTTATACGTTACTTGATAACCCTGCTGACGCATCATGCAAAGATAATAGGGCTTCAGCTTATATGGATTGCTTTTGGAATAGAAACTTTTTTGACCCCTTAATGAAGGGTGAGTATCCCTCAATTATGCAAGATGCTTTTAAGCCTTGGGTGCAAGATGGTGATATGGAATTAATCAAAACCGATTTAGATTTTGTTGGAGTTCAGCATTATAATTCTATTTATGCCAAAGATGATTTTGAAAAAGGGCTATTTGGAACATTTTTTGGTGAGAAGCCTAAAGATATCCCAACAACCGATATTGGCTGGGGAATTATGCCTCAAGATTTTTATCATTGTCTGAGCGACTTTAATCAGCGTTATGGTGATAAAATTCCGTTAGTGATAACCGAGAATGGCTGTGCTTATTATGATAAGCCCGATGATAATGGTAAAGTTGATGATGCAAGGCGTATATCCTTCTTGGAAAGTTATATCAGTGCAGTATCAGATGCTATTAATGATGGGGTGAATATTAAGGGGTATTTTGTTTGGTCATTTATGGATAATTTTGAATGGTCAGAGGGTTATGCTCCAAGATTTGGGCTGGTGTATGTTGATTATGATAATGATTGCAAACGCACCCCAAAGTCATCTTATTATTGGTATAGAGATTTTATAAAAGTGTAGTTAAAGTTTCTTGTAAAATGATAACTGATAAAAAAAAGCCGCCTTGTTGGGCGGCTTTGATTTGTTATCTAGTTAATGGGCGATATTTGATTCTATGAGGATCAGTAGCATCAACACCTAGGCGACGTTTTTTGTCTTTCTCATATTCTTCAAAGTTACCTTCAAACCACTCAACATGACTATCACCTTCAAAGGCTAGAATGTGAGTTGCGATACGGTCTAAGAACCATCTATCGTGCGATGTGATTAAGATACAACCTGGGAATTCTAACAATGATTCTTCTAACGCACGTAATGTGTCAACGTCTAAGTCATTGGTAGGTTCATCG
>QKFK01000062.1 GCA_003252195.1 Rhodospirillales bacterium | reverse complement strand
ACCAAGCCCAAAACGTTTAATGCTATCTGCATAAGGTGCGATTATATTATCTAAATTAAAGAAAAATAATCCGTACATTAAGATAAAAAAGCTCTTTAATCCATATATTACCTTAATTGCTGCTTGATTGCGTCTGCGCATGGGAGTGTCGCTAGATGTTATTGATGGTATGAAACCAAGGGTTTTCGCATTAGCAGAGGCATCGTTCTGTTCTTTTTTTATATCTTCAATATTCTTCTTAAGTTTTCTTTCTTGAGCACATAAACCGCATGAATCTCCAAAATAATAATGTTCATCATTTACGGCGCATTGCTTTAGGCGCTTTAATATGTTCCAAATATGGTTTTTCCATTCGGCAGCACTAGGACGGTTGTTGGCATCTGTAAATGCTCGCTCAAACATCTCTAGTGTTTCATTGTCAAAATAATCATGCATAGAATATGGATGAGGCTTTTGTTGCTCGCATTCTTTTTTAATGCTGTAAGCATACCAGAGATTGTCAATTCTATTTTGAATAGTGCTTTGGATATTGTTAAGCGGAATATTGGGGATGCCAGAAAAAGGGTGAATGCCATTGTTAAGCAGTCTAAATATTATTGTAGACAAGGCAAATCTATCTTGCTCTTCGCCCATGTCATCACTGGATAATTGTGAGTTTTCAGGGCATATATATTCTTCACTAACAAATTCTGCAGGAAATCTTTCGCCGTTTTTACCGCCGATAGAAAAACCATCACAATCGACAATCGCAACTAACATGTTTTTTTTATAAACAGATATATTAGCTGGTTTTAAATCTATCATAAAGTGCCCGCATTGGTGTAATGCTGCCACCATAGAAGCTAGGTTATAGGCCGCGAATAAACGGTGAGAGTATTTTTCAGACAAGCCCACTTTACGACGAACTGCTTTTTGCATCATATAATCTAATGAAACAGCTTGTTCCATTTTGATTAATGGCATTAAATAACCGACAGTTCTGCCCATTGAATCTTCTAATATTGCGTCTGGCCAAGCAATTTGCACATATTCTTCGCCATCAGTTATTGCAGGAGGAAAGTCAGGGATATTTTCAAGCATTGCATCAAGCTTTTCTCGGTAATATTCAGATAGCTCTGCATCATGAAAGATTTTAGCAACACTATTTTGCTCAGATTTATTTATGTAAATGCTACCAGCTGCGCCTCCGCGGTGGATTTGTTCTCCCAACTCAATTTCGTAGCGGGTTCCATCTTTTAATATTGCGGTTAAATAAGTTGCTTGCATTTTGGTTTTAATCCTCAAACTTTGCCCAGATGATGCTTTTGTCATCTGAGTTTATATTATGCGCATTTGAGCTAGAAATAGTGTTTAATAAGGCCTTTGAACCATAGGAGGGCTCGTTATTGTCTAAAAATCTGCTAATAGGTGCTAAAAAGCCCGTTTTTATCTCTGTGCAATCATTTGATAATGTAAATCCTGTTAAGCCATCACTCATAAGGCATATATAACGAGGTTTCTCAAATTCTTTTATGTGTAAATGCTCTTCCCAATTTTCCATGGTTATAAAAAAAGTTTCATTAATAAAGTCGCCATTCTCTGGCTTTGAGATTATAAAATCATCAAAATCTACGTCTTGTGAGCAGAGCCCCGCGCCATCACCAATATGGAAGAAAAAGCCATAATTGGGGTTGGCAATAACTCCGACTAATGTTGCATGATAATCACTTAAATAAGTTTTGTTCTTAGAGGCTAATTTTTCTATCTTGATTCTTGCTCTGCCAATAATCTCATTGATTTCTTTTTTGGCTTTTTGTGGGTTGTTTAAATATGGTTTTAATTCACTTATCATTGCTTCGCATATGGTTTGAGCGCCAGTTTTGGCAAGTAAGGCGGAGCCCGCCCCATCTGATATGATAGCAATAAATGAATCTTCTCTAGCATAATGGGCTAAAAAATCTTGGCATTCTGATTTGGGTTGGTTGTTCTCTATCCCAGGTGTTGAAGCTGAAATGACTTTCCATGATATCATTTAGACCACTCCGATGTGGCTGATAATGCATTGTCCAGTCCCTCTGCCGAACGAGAAGCGCATGATACGCTTCGGCTGAGCCATAAGAAAAATTCTGTAAATTTTAATCCTGTTAGTTTTTTAGGCGACATGGTAGAAAATTGTGCAAGTTTATCAAAAGAAGCACCTTCTGTTCCAACCGCATGAATTACAACTTTGCGCTCATTTTGAGCTTTGCGACATTTGTCAGCTACGTCTTCCCAGTCATAATCAGTTGGTTCGCCATCACTAATTAAGAATATCCACGGACGTTTAGATGAAATTCCGCATGAATCATATAGCCATTTTTGCTCTTCAATTTTCTGTAAGGCTAAATCCATAGCTTTGCCCAAAGGGGTTAAGCCCTTTGCTTCCATGGTTGGAGCAATAAAATTCATAGCATCGGTCCAGTCACTAGCGATTTCGGCCTCGTCATTGCCAAAGGCCTTTACTACGAGTAGTTGGACACGGCAGCTTGCATCGATATCTTCTTTTAGCTCATGTTCTAGTGCTTTTAGGCCTTGGTTTAGTTGGTCGATAGGCCCTCCACGCATAGATCCAGAGCAATCAAGAACCAAAACACAAGGGGTTCTTTCGTTTGCATTGTCTGCAAATTCTACATAAGGGATTAAAATGTCATCTAAATTATCGTCTGCCATTGTAAGCTCTTTTTATTGTGGGTTATTATGCGCAAATATATAGAACATAATAGTAAAAAAGAGTTAAATTAGATTTTACATTATCAAGGAAATTTGATCTTACTTTTAATTATTTGCAGGTAATTTTCTTCTTCTTCGCTTAGGTCATTTTTTGCTTGAAGAGCTAAAAACTTTCTTACCGATTTTCTTAATGAGGATAGTTCTTGGGCAGAGGGTTTTGTTGTTATTTTATCGCCAATCTCATCAATAAAGATGTTAATGGCTTGTCTTAATTCTGATGGACTATATATTTTGCTTTGTGCAATTAGTCTGTGGGTGTTTTTGTTTCCATCATCAATAGAGATTGCCAGCTTCCACAGATTATCCATAATTTCGTCATCAATCCCGTTGTTTTTAAATCTATAGGCACAGGTTTCTAATATTAAAATGGTAAGAGGTGATGATGACTTTTCAGATATTTTATAAAAATCTTTTGCGGTTGCTTTTATAGGAGCCTGTTCTAGTTTTTTATACAATGCGATTATAGATAAAGCTTCTGGCTTGCTAAATTTATAAGATGGAATTTCTATGTTTTTTATCTCAGCAACGCTATCTTGACCTGAAAAATCGGTAGCAGTGATTTTAAGGTTAACGCTTTTCCCGCTTAGTCTTGACTGAGCAATGTTAATAGTTTGGTCATATGTTTTTTTATATGGTGTTGAAAACAGGGGCTCTTTATAGGTTAATTCTGGGTTGTCAATGTTTTCTGCGCTCACAGCGACAGATGCTATCCCAATATCATCAGTTAGCTTGAAATTTAATTTTACTCTATTGTTGCTAATCTCAAACGCATTGTCACTTAGCTCTATTTGTGGAGGATAGTCTTGTCTAAAGCTAAAGGGCTGAGACAATAAATACATATTTCCAGAGCGTAATAATAAATATTTTGCCTCATCTGTTATATGCTCTTTTTTTAGTTTTATATCAATACCAAAAGATCCGTTGCCATAATTTTTTAACTGGGTAGCATCTGTAAATACACCCTCTAAATATGGTGCTTTGCCTTTCCAACCTCTAACTAAAATCTTAAGTCGGCTATTAGCTAAAATTTCAGGTGCTAGGTGGTTATCTTTCTTGTCAGTATAATATTGTACGCCTTGCATATAATTAGGCGGGAGGATAAATGCTTCAACCTTTAAATTTTTGGCACTAAAAAAATATGCAAGATGGGAAGTATAATAAGCTGTTGCAAGCAGAATAAAACTACAAATTCCAATTCTTAAGGGAATAGAATTTTTAATTCTTCTAGCTATTTCAACAATTGTTAAAGCCATTCAGGTACTTCTTCTAGTAAATGCATTTCTTCATAATTCGGGCGCCTTCTAATTATAGAATAATCTGAGCCAGATGCCAAAATTTCAGGGACTAAAGGGCGTGAATTATAAGTTGAAGACATTGCTGATCCATAAGCACCAGCAGATGATATGTATAATAATTCATCATTATCACAATCATAGAAATCATAATCTTTAACAAAGCAATCTGAGCTCTCGCAAACAGGTCCTACTATATCGCATTTTTGTTTTGGTTTATTAGCATCAGGGCTTTTTACTAAAGAAATTTTATGAAAAGCTGAATATAAGGCTGGTCTGATTAAATCATTCATGGCGGCATCAATAATAACAAAGTTCTTAGTTGCGGTTTTTTTTGTATATATAACCTTAGTTACTAAAATTCCTGCGTTGCCCATTATTACTCGGCCAGGCTCTAATATAACATTGCAGCCAAGGTCGCCAATTGCTCTTTTGATTACCTGAGCATAATCATATAATTCAGGAGTTTTTTCTCCGTCTTGATAGTGAATTCCTAAGCCTCCACCTAAGTCGATGTTTTTAATGTTTATGCCAATTTGTTTCAGCTCTAATACTAATTCTCTAACTTTTTGAAAAGCTTCTGCAAAAGGTTCGAGTTTGAGTAATTGTGAGCCTATATGGACATCTATACCAGTTACATCTACATAGTTCATTTTAGATGCCTTGTGGTACAGAGAAACAGCTTCTTGCCACTCAATTCCAAATTTGTTTTCTTTTTTTCCTGTAGAAATTTTTTCATGAGTCTGGGCATCTACATCAGGGTTTACTCTAAATGCTATTCTGGCTTTACAATTAAGTTCACCTGCAACTTCGTTTATGCTATCTAATTCTGCTTCTGACTCAATATTGAGCTGTAATATATTGTGTTCTAAAGCGAGCTTAATTTCTGCTTTTGTTTTGCCCACGCCAGAATAAACAATTTTATTAGGGTTTATACCAGCCTTTATCGCAACTTCTAGTTCTCCGCCAGATACTATATCAGCTCCAGCCCCCAGTTTGGCTAGAACCTTCATTATTGCAGGGTTGGGGTTGGCTTTCATGGCATAGCAGGTTGTATGTGCTATTCCTGCAAATACATCATCAAATATGCGGAAGTGGCGTTCAATAGTTTTTTGAGAATAACAATAAAAAGGAGTTCCAACGTTGCTGGCAATTTGACTGATTTTGCAGTCTTCGGCGAATAGTTCTCCGTTTTTATGGGTAAAAAAGTCCATATTTTACTCCGCAGGGTAAGTGTATTTTTGATAATTGCCATGAGAATATGGCTCAATAGGGCCTCTTTTACCACAAGAACTTATTGTGATAAGGCATAAAATTGTTAGTGTTACAAAGCAAATTCTAGACATTAAAATATTATCCTTATTTAGTTTTCTAGCTAAAAGATTGTTGGGTTTTGCCTAAAAAAGCAACTTTAAAATTACATTAAGTTATTTATCGTATTATATATTGAGTTATATTATGTATAGCTTATAATATTTGGTACTGGTGGCAAAGCTAAGTTAGGATTGTTTAAATATGGGCATACTTAATTATTGTAAAATATTTATATTCGCGCTTATGATGCTCTCTTTTCCAATTGAGGGTATTGCCAATTCGTTATCAGACGCAACAGTTTCTGATATTAATTTTTACAAATACCCCAGAGAAGCCCCAGATGCAAAACTAAAAGACAAGAATGATAAAGAGGTAACTTTATCAGATTATAAAGGTAAGGTGGTTCTCTTAAATATCTGGTCTAGAAGGTGCGGGCCTTGCGTTAAGGAGTTGCCGATGCTTGATGCTTTGCAAAAAGAGATGGATAAAGATAAATTTTTAGTAATGGCGGCAACCAAAGATTGGCAAAGCGGGGCTACTGTTAAAGAATATCTCGACTTAAGAAGCTTAAAAAGTCTGGAGCCATTGGTAGATTATTCAGGAATGCTTAATTCTGAAGTTGGGGTTATGACATACCCTGTCACTATAATTATAGATAAAAATGGAATGGAAATAGGGCGTTTGCGCGGTGCGGCTGATTGGAATAATCCGCAAATAAGAGGTATGCTAATTAATCTTTATAAAGATAACAGTCAGGCAGATTCTGCTAAATCTCAATATGGGTGGAAAGCTCAGCCACAGAAAAATGAAGCCAAGCCATGGATGAGATCAAAATAGATATGGTTTGATATTGTTATGTTTTTATAAAAATATGTATAAAAGTCAGATTTTGTCTTTGAAATATTCACTAAAAAAGATTATTAATTCTTTTTAATTCACTTTGTAGCTAACGAGGATGAACAAATGACAAAAGAGCAACCAGTACGTTATTTTAAAGTTTCTTGGGATCAAATGCATGAAGATATGCGCAAATTAAGCGCAAAATTAATGGAACTCCCTAATATTAAAGGCATAATTGGAGTTAGTCGTGGTGGCTTGGTGCCTGCTGCAATCGTAGCCAGAGAGTTAGAAATTAGAAACTTAGATACTGTTTGTGTGGTTAGCTATGATGAGACCGTGCAAACTGGAGAGATGAATGTGCTAAATCCTCCGAATATTGGCGATGGCGAAGGTTTTGTTATTGTTGATGATTTAGTTGATTCTGGTAAAACAGGAATTTTATTAAAGAAAATGTATCCTAAAGCACATTTGGCAACGGTTTATGCAAAGCCAAAAGGTAAAGCTACGGTTGATACTTATGTGGTTGATGTGGATCAAGATGAGTGGATATTGTTCCCATGGGATATGGAAATGCTTCCTAATATTCCGTTAGCTAAGAAAAAAGGCGCGTAAAGTTATAAATATAAGGCGACATTTTATATGTCGCCTTTTTTGTTGTTGTATAACATAACCCCAATAATATATATAGCACTTTTCAAATGAGCTTCTTGAGGACGCTTGTTGCTAGTTAGAAAAGATACAATTATAGTTACTTATTTAAAAGCGCGAATATAAAAAGGGGCATCTATCTATGGTAAATACAATAAGGTTGCTTGAGGATGTTAATCGTTAGACACAAAAATAGAATCGCCTTTAAGCATTCTCGCCATTTGCGCTTCCATCACTGTACCTAAATTTACATTGCCGTCTTTAATAATAGCCCTGACTTGGTCACCTTTAGATGAATCTGGGTTAGCAAAAACAAATCTAAGTACTGGGTATAAACTTTTTGTTCCTTGTAGCTTTTGGTGCATCACACCTAAAACACCACGAGATAAAAGGTCATATGCAAGGTCTTCGCTCATATCTGCTGCAGATGCATATTTTACAATTGAGTTAATAGCATCAGTTACAGAATTGGCGTGAATAGTTGATAAAACTAAGTGCCCACTTGTGGCGGCGCGCAGTACCTGACTAGCTGTTTCTGGAGTTCTAATCTCGCCAACTAAGATATAATGAGGGCGGGAACGCAAGGCAGATTTAAGCGCTAAACCCCAATCTGCATTAGGTGGTTCGGTTTGTTTGCACAAGCCTAATCCACCACGTTTTGATTTGTAAATACCATCAAGAGGCATTTCAGGAGGATCTTCAATCGTATAAGCAAAACCACCTTCTCTTTCTAAATATTTTTTTAGTAAGCAAGAGATAGAGGTTGTTTTTCCTTGCCCTGTAGGACCACTCCATAACAAAAGACCAGAATATTTGTTTAATAGCATTAAATGGCGTAATAAAGCATCGGGGAAGCCAAGTTTGGCGATATCTGGAATTTTACGAGGCATTTTACGGCAATTATATTGTACGCCTGTTAGGGTTCTAACTCTTTCTACACGATATATTATTTTATCAAAAACGATAGAGTAACTAGGGCGTTTGCCGTTCCATGCTTTTTCTAAAAACTCTTGAAAAACCTGCAAATCATCAGCTTCTTCTAAAAGCCTAAGCCCGTGAGAAGTTTCTTGGTCAGAGGTGAAGGCTTTGCCATCTGGGGTTAAATAAATGTCTGATAAATTTATATCTGCTAATTTGGGCATAAAAATCTCTAGCTATAGTGATTAACAATTCTAATAAGTATAACGGACTGTTTTATATAATTAAAGATAAATATCAATTCGTTTATTGTATGATTTGCATACATAAATATTATGTAATGATAATGCTATCTGATTACATACATAATTAGGCTTTGTTATTATTGAAGTTATTTATATGAGGAATAATAGCGCTGAACAGAACGTGGTTATTCATTGATTTATACAATAAAAAAGGCGGAGATAACTCCGCCTTTTTTAACTTTAAGATAAAATATTATCTATATTCCCATGTAATCTTATTATCAGTTCCAGCATCACATTGAGTATTTGCATAACCAATAGTTACAGGTAACCCAGTCGCGTCAGTGCCATCCCAGTCATGTTTAGAATCTGCGGTTCCAGAGATTGTGATCGATACCAAACCACCAGCATCTCCACCCCAGTCAGAAGAGGCAAGGGCAACGCAAGCAGTGTTTGGAATATTTCCGTAGGTTACAGTAAAGTGACCTGATGCAACTCCGTCAGCACTAGCTGTTGTTGCAACTGTTACAGCTCCACCATATGAGTTTTTAAGTTCTTGACCCGCGGTGTCAACGCCAGTTAGCATATCTTTAGGTACATAATTACCATCAGCTAAGAATTTAGATGTTAGAGAAGCATATGTTGGTTCTGTTGCGAAAACATTTCTGATGTTATTAATCATAGACATAATCTCATCTTGAGTTTTACTAACTTTGAATTTTTCCATAGCTTTAGAGCGATACCACCAACTGACAAAACACCAACGATGGCAAGCACACCGAGCATTTCAATCATGGAGCGACCAGTTTCGTCTGAAGCTTTTCTAAAATTGTTAATCATAGCCCTATCCTTTCCAGTAATAATTAACTTCTTTATAAACCGCTAAAAGCCCGATAAGACCTTTATGATTCAACTTTATAACAGTAAAATAGTTAAAACAAGCTTATCTTAGGTAATATTTATATATCTTAAGTCTTAATAATTCTACTTTTTTTTATTAATTTCAACATATAACTTTAGCCCATAGATTTGGTTATTTGATCTTGCATGTCAAACGTACCAAGAACGGACCAAGAAATAATACCACCAACGGCTAAAATCGCAATCATATTTAAGATAGAGGCTTTATCGGCAATGCCTTTAATACTATCTTCTAGCCATTCATTTGCCATTTGGTCTAAGGCTTCTTCAAAACCGTCTAACTCCGAATAAATACGCAAGTCACCAATAACTTCAGGGTCTGGGAATTCTAAGTTTGTTTTATGAAGAGCTTGACCTAAGTTATCACCATTGCTGATGTATACTAAAGATTTGTCAATTCTTTCTTTTAAGTAAGGAGAAGCATCGCCTCTTAAAGATCGCAAGGCTGATGATACTGGTGTTCCTGCCTTAACCAAGGCGGCAAGGGCTAGTAGCCAGCAAACACCAGTAAAGATTCTGTATAAAGACCAAGGAGGAACTTTATCAAAAGCAGCTCTTATCCTACCTGTCCATATGCCTAAACTGATAAACACTAAGGTAAATGTAATTGGCAATGATAAAAAGGCAATCATATAATATTTTCTAATCCAGTTGGATAGAGCAACCAAATCTTTGGCTGTGCCAGTCCATACGGTTCCTGGTGCGGCTGCCATCATCGGTGGCACCATATATACACCAATAGCATAAATAATTAATACAGCCATCATCATCAAAAAGGCAGGATATGCTAACGCTCCAACAAGAGGCCCCGTCATTTTTGCTGAACCTTCTGCCACTTTAATTAAGTTTTCTAAGGCGCTTCCTAAGTCAGATACGTCACCAACAGATAACATGAGTCGTTCACGCGCTGGGGCAAATCCTTTCAGTGCATTTGAAAAAGATTCACCGTTTTGAAGTGAGCGAGACCAACAAGTAATTGCAACCGCCATAGGCTCACCAGGGTTCTTTCCGCCGTTGGTTACAATGTCTTGCACACGCTCAAGTGCATCCATTAAAGAGAATCTATTTCGTAAAAGCGAAGATAATTTACGGTAAATTTTTAAACGGGCTTTACCAGACATTGAACAAAGTATTTTGGCATAATATACCTCAGCAGCTGCAACTGATCTTAGTGCTTTTTTCATTTGAGCGCTTTGTTTGTTCTTTGCTTTTGCCATTTATAACCTCATTAATATACAGGGCGTTGATCTAACAGACCACACCATCTTTCTACTTCATCTACGTCTAGTAATCCCCTAAGCATACGCTCTACAGCAGCATCTTTCAAGGTTCTTCCATTTAAATCACTTGTCCAATAATCAATGGCTTTACGTGTTTCGCCGTTGATTAGGAGCTCTAAGAATGTGGCATCAGGCATAATAATTTCACCAACAACCATACGACCAGTAACGCCTTTATATCCGCAATGTTTGCAACCAGGTCCTCTTAAATATGATTGCTCCATGCCAAAATCTCCCAAGGCAATTCTTAGTCTTTTAACCGCTATGTTGTCTGGGTCTTCACGAGCTGGGATTCTACAATGAGGGCAAACTTTACGGAACAAACGTTGCGATACTAGTCCTTTTACAAGTTCAGGGTCGTTTAGCTTAAATGGTTCAACTCCCATATCGCGTAAACGCATCAAAACTGCAGGGGCACTGTTGGCGTGCAAGGTTGTCCATACACCGTGTCCGGACAACGCGCCCTTAAATGTTAATTGAGCAGCCGATAAGGTACGTACCTCACCAATCATCAAGATATCAGGGTCAGAACGGAGCGCAGCTGATAGAGCTTTTGTAAATTGTTCCTCTTTTTCTGCCTCAGTGTTGGCGTTAGTAACAGGCATTTGTCTGGCGCCTGGAATTGGATATTCTGGGGGGTCTTCTACAGTTAAGAGGTTTACTTCATAATTTCTATCTTGAAGTAAGCTTATCATGTTTCTTTGCAAGGTCGTACTTTTGCCCGAACCTGTAGGTCCCGCAACCACAACCAATCCAATTGGAACAGCACGCAAACGATAGAATAATTCTGCTTCAGCCTCGGTATAACCCAAGGTGGTAAGGTCACCTGAATGCTCTGGGTCATCATCTGCATATAAAAGACGCATAACTAAATATTGCGAACCAAAAGCAATAGGGTTGAACTGCAAACGAACCGCTAATACGTTTTTAGGCAGCATTAAGCGACCTTTTGAACCACGTAGAGGTGTGCGGCCTAATTTTTGAGCTGCTTGATATTCATTTTGAGCGTAGTTAGAATCGGAGATATCAGATGAAGCAAAAGCTGCGCGAACAAAAGATTCTCCCCATTCTTTATTATATTCCATTTCTGTTTGCATCATACCATTAACGCGGAACATGATTTGTGTATGGTCACCAACAACAATGTGAATATCCGAAACTTTAACTGCGGCAGCTCTAGCAATAACGGTAACGAAGTCCTTCTGCATTTGCATTTGGTCATCGTCTTCAAAACTTTCTGTCGATCCTGCTTTTTTTGTTTTAGCGGCTTGAGTATATACGGCATTGATTATGCTCATAGGTACATATTCAGGTTTTCCTACCTGAAAACGTCGTTTACGCGCCAGAACTTCAAAGCTAAGCACACGGCCGTCAAATTTGTGGGTTTCGCAAACTAGAAATCTACCATTAGAAAATAAGGCAAGAAGATTTCTTGTGTCTTCTTTAACACTTAATGCTCCGTCTACTGTAGTTATAACGTCATTGCCATCTGAAAAATACTGCGCAACCTTCTCGTCAACATCACTTCCTTCTAATGCTTTAAACGAGTTGTCTTCCTTTTGATCACTTGTCTTTGACGGCTGTTTCATATGTTATATCATGCTGTCAAATGGGTTGGAACTTGTAACAGATGATCTTCCTCCTGAAGAAGAACCACCAGTTGAAGGCGTTGGGGCAATAGGTGTAAATACAGGAGTTTCTGGAGTTGATGCAGAAGAGCCAGAATTTGAAGAGCCTCCAAACCCAGATGAGCCTCCAAAGCTGCTACCTCCTGATCCTGAGGAACCAGATGATCCGCCGTTTCCACCAAATGGAGAAGAGCTTCCTCCGTCTAAGAATGAGCCTGCAAAACCACCTAAAGCTGTGTTGGTCTTAATTTTGCTTGTTGGCTCTTTTTCAAGTACCCCACCTGCAGGGAAGCCTATATATTCATATTTCCCGTTTATTTCTAATTTTACATATGTTTTTGTGATTTCATCAACAGTATGCCCACTTCCAAGTGCGGTGCCTCTTTTTACAAAAAAGGAGTTGCCATCTGCTGTTACTAACTTAGCTACAAGCTTATTCGCGGTTCCTCTTACCTCTGTAACGGCATATAGTTCATTTGCAGGAGTTGTATCTTCTTTGTTTAAGAAGGGGTTGTCTGCAGATGTTACTGGAGTTTTATCTATGATTGATTGCTCAATTCGGTTGATAGAATTATCAAGGCTAGGGATTTGTTGTATTTCTGTCAATTTAGCTGTGATTGCAGCGCGAGTATTTTCATAAATATCACTTAAAGATTTTTTGATTTTAGGTATAAATGTGTCATTCGTTTCTTTTATTTCTTCAAGAGCATTATTTAGTTTGTCACCTTCTGCTTTAATTGACGACGTAATAGCAGAAATTTTGGTCTCGGCTTCGCTAGCAACTTGCTTTTTTTCGTTTTCAAGTCTTTCAACAATATTTTTCATATCATTGATTTTTTTGAGCCATGCCTGTCTTTCTTGATAAACACTGTCTTTTATATCAGAAATAACCTGCTTGTTTTCTTCCTGCTTTTTCATTTGTTCATCAATAATGTTTTGTAAATCTGATTTTTCTTTTTCCCAAGCAGCGCGAGAATCATCTAATTCTTTCTGTAAAGCAATTTCAGCTTCGCTAGGACCATCTTTTTTATCTTTTCCTTCCATTTTATCTCTGAGAGCTTTTAATTTTTGCTCAGATTCTTGCTGGGCGACAGCCCTTTTGAGCTTAATTGCATCGATTTCGCTTTGAATTTGCTCTTCTTTTAGCTTAAGGGTAAGGATAGAATTTTGGCGTTCGATATCAGTCATTTGCTTAAATATCTCATCTACACCGTTGCCAAGAACTTTTTCTGAAGGCGTTTCATTGATGTTTGATGATTTAGCTTTGATGATTTTATTTAAGCTATTATTTTTTTGTGTTATTTGAGGTTGGGTCTCTACTGGTTTGGGTAGCTGAGCGATTGGAAGAATTTGTTTTTTTTCAGCGCTTTCTACATTTTTAATAGGAGCTGTCAATGAAGGTAAGGGAATGGCTGCTTTTACAGGCTGTTTTGTAACATCGTCAGTGCTGGTTGCAGAAGCAGGAATAGGAGGAATTGTTTTTATAACCTTATCTTCAGCTTTTTGGGCTGGTTTTTCTGTAAGATCTAAACTTGGCATTGCAGGCATTGCAGGCATTGCAGGCATAGCAGGCAATGGAGCTTTTGCCGTATCTAAAATTGGAGCAGGGGCTTTAACTGTGCTGTCTGGAGTTGAAACAGCAACGTCGCTACCCAAAAAATTATTTTGGGCATAAGCTGATGAGGTAACCGCTAGCATTAAACTTGCGAAACTCAATAAAACATAACGATTATTAGTTTTTAATTTTCTCACGCTCATATATCCGTCCTTCATAGGTCCAATTGGTGTTTTCATACACTATCTTAGTTAATTCTAACCCTGGAAAATTTGATAAAATCTCACCCCACAGTAAAGGGTCATGCTTTGAACTAAAATTAAATGAAATACTAGGGTATTTATCCTGACTTTGCACTACTTTTTTTAAGCCCATTGAATTGTCTATTACTTCTTCTCCGCCAGAAGTTAACGAAATATCTTCTCCGCTTGCTTGGAATATATTATTCATTTCGTTTATGATGTTCTCTTTAAGCATAGTAGGTGTTGAATTTGATACTCTTATTTTGTCACCAGTTAGTATTCCTGCTACAACACTATTTCCATCTACGGAGAATTTTTTTGTTATAAAGTCAATGTTACTATTGTTTAGAGATTTTTCCATCCAAGACACACGCCCTGTTTCTCTGGTCCATTTTACACCTATTCCATCTGGAGTGCAGCTTACCCCAGAAATGTTCCACCCTGGAGTGGGTATAGATTTTAGCGTATAGGTCTCTTTCCAACATATTTTGGTGAAATCACTAATTATAGGTAATCTCTCCCATGGTTTAGTCTCTTTTTCAATAACTAGAGGTTTTTCAACTTTTTTCATTATTTTAGGTGGAGCAATCGGTGTTACTACAGGTTTTTTGCCACCAAATAGATCAAACCCAAATAATGCTCCAAGTATTTTTAGTAATATCCATATACCAATTATTCCAGCCGCCGCCGCTGCTGCAATAAATTTTATACCCTTAAGCCCACCAATTTTTTGTAATTTGATTTGTCTTGAATTACGTAATATTGGTTCAAGTTCTAGCTCTTCTGTTCCGTCGATGCCCCATTCTGCAGGTGCAATCTTTTTGCCCCAATCTGGCACTGCCATCATAGAGAAAAATTCTCTTTGGGCGTCTTCCTCATTTACATATAATACATCTTCTTCAGAAAGAATAAGATCATTTCTAACCGCTAAAAACCACCAACCTTCATCTACTTTAAATACGGAAACAAAAGATGGCTGATCGGAAAAAGCATCTGCAACAGCTGGGGCCGCAGCGGGTTGACCAAATTTGTGTCCTTCTTCAGAAACACCAAGGGCGTATTGTGGGGCGGCTCCCTGTCTTAGGCAGTATAAATCAGCTCCTTCTAAAACTGTTTGTGCAGTTTCTTTAATTTCTTCCATTGGGTCATCAGCATCCTGCATAGGTTGCCAAAACAAGCTTACAGCGTAAGCTTGTCCACCAATATTCATGGTGGCACTCCACGGAGCCTCATCATCATTGATGTCGGCGTCCTTCTCAATTTCGTCTATGTCATCTTCTTGGTTTTCTGCCATATAAAAAGGTCCTACATAGATGATATTCTTGTTTCAGGGTCAAGAGGAGATGTTAAAACATATGGTGTTACTAACATAACTAGCGCTTCTCTGGTTTTTCCTGATCTAACCATTCC
>QKFK01000230.1 GCA_003252195.1 Rhodospirillales bacterium | reverse complement strand
ATGCAGCTTTTGTTTCGTTGATATAAACTGTAGCAACGAACACATTGTCAGAAATCATTGATAAGATACCAGATGCACAATAATAAGCTAATTTACGAAGGTCACCTTCAAAGCTTAA
This sequence comes from Rhodospirillales bacterium, assembly GCA_003252195.1. GTDB lineage: Bacteria > Pseudomonadota > Alphaproteobacteria > QKFK01 > SZUA-500 > SZUA-500. The sequence continues at coordinate 3,346 of QKFK01000230.1, read as the reverse complement.
AACTTCATGTATAATTGGCTTGAACAATTCTTGCTCGTGAATAACGCCAACAACAGCAAAGAATACAACTAATAATGCAGTGAAAGGTAGCGCTTCTTCAAAAGCAGGACCAATTTTGTGTTCATCAATCACACCAGTGAAAGCTGTTAAAAGAATAATAACTGCAAGACCAATTAAACCAACTTCAGCTACGTGGAAAGCAAGACCCGCAATTAAAAGAACTGCAACGATAGCTTGGCAAGTTAATGATAAATAATCTTTTGTATCTCTTTTTTCTTCTTTTTCGTTAGCATCATTAACCAACACTTCACGAACAGAAGCAGGAAGCTGTGCGCCATAACCTAAGATATGGAATTTTTCAACCAATATACATGTTAATAAACCAGCTGCTAAAACAGGCATAGAAACAGGTGATACATAATGGAAGAAATCCATAAAATGCCAACCCATAACGTGACCAATAAGCAAGTTTTGTGGCTCACCAACTAATGTACAAACACCACCCAATGCAGTACCAACAGCAGCGTGCATCATAAGGTTACGAAGGAATGCTCTGAATTGTTCTAAATCATCAGTGCATTCAGGTTTTAAGTAAGTATCTACTTTAACGTGACAGGCTTCTGTTGATGCAAATTTGTGATAAACAGCATAAAAACCATATGCAACAGAGATAATTACAGCGGTAACAGTTAGTGCGTCTAAGAATGCAGATAAGAAAGCACCCATAAAGCAGAATAGTAATGATAATGTTATTTTACATTTAATTTTTACAAGTATCTTGGTGAAAGTGTATTCAAGAAGATCTTTCATAAAATAAATACCAGCTACCATAAACATCAAAAGCATAATAACAGGGAAGTTATGATGTGCTTCAGTGTAAATAGTTTCTGGGCTTACCATGCCAATAACCACTGCTTCAAAAGCAAGCAAACCACCTGCTGGAAGAGGGTAGCATTTAAGAGCCATTGCGAGTGTAAAAATAAACTCAGCAATCAAAAGCCAACCTGCTAAAAATGGATGGCTGCTAAAAATGGATGGCTAAGTTCAAAAAGAACAGGGTTGATAATAAGAAACGCAATTATTGTTTGTTTGTACCACTTAGGGGCAGAACCAAGAAAGTTCTTCTCCAAAGCATTCATTATGTTAGTCGCCATATTTTCCTCACGTAAGTTCAATATAATCTGTGTAGTCTTCTGACTACAAAACACTAAAATCCTACATTAATTCTAGATTTTTTGCATTAGGTTTATTTTAAAAAATAATAATATAATTAACCATTTATAAATACATTAATTTTTGCTCACATATTTAGAGCCAGATCTGGTGTAAATCTGGCTCTGATAGATGTGTTGCAATTATTATGCTCTTTTGATTTCAGTTAAGAACTGATTTATCTCTTGCTTCAACTGTTCTGTGCTTTGAGCTAAAGAATCAGCTGCTTGTAACACTTGGTTCGCGGCAACACCAGTTTCTGTGGCTGCTTTTGATACAATAGTAATATTACTAGATACATCTTGTGTGCCAGTTGAAGCCTGAGCTACGTTGCCAGCAATTTCTTGGGTGGCAGAATCTTGCTCTTCAACAGCACTCATAACTGTAGAAATAACTTCGGCAATTTTATTAATGATACCTGTTATTTTATCAATAGCTTCTACAGCATCTTTAGTATCAGATTGAGATGTAGCAATTTGTTGAGAGATCTCTTCGGTTGCTTTAGCTGTTTGGTTAGCTAAGTTTTTAACCTCGTTAGCCACAACAGCAAAGCCTTTACCTGCTTCACCAGCTCTGGCAGCTTCAATAGTAGCGTTAAGAGCAAGAAGGTTGGTTTGATCTGCAATGTCATTAATTAAGCTAATAACTTCACCAATGCGTTTTGACGATTCGTTTAATCTATCAAAAATCTCACTTGTTCTAGCAGCTTCTTCTGATGCTGTATTAGCAACATCTGTAGCTAAAGAAACTTGACGAGAAATTTCTTGAATAGAAGATGATAGCTCTTCAGCAGCAGATGCAACTGTTCCAACATTTGCGGTTGCTTGTTCTGCCGAAGCAGCCACGTTAGAAGCTTGACGATTGGTTTCATCAGCATTTTCTGACATGTTTTCCGCTGTTGCTCTCATCTCTGTAGCGGCAGAAGAAACTATCTCCATCATTTCATATGCTTTTTGATCAAATGACGCTGTTAATTCTTCAATCTTCTTGGTTCTAACTTCGCGCTTACGTTGCTCTTCACGTTCACGCTCTTCCATGATTAGCTTTTCTTTGGCATTATTCTGGAATATGCGCAGAGCATTAGCTAATTGACCGATTTCACTCTTGTCATCATTGTGGCCAATTTCAATATCTAATTCTCCATTAGCAATGGTATCCATTTTGTGAGATATATCAAACAATGGTTTAGATATGCTTCGGCTAATAAGGAGTAATCCTCCTAATACAACGATAAATATACCGCCACCGATTATTCCCATATCAATAAGTTTTTTACGGTATAGTGTTTCAACCTCATCAATATAAATACCTGTGCCAATACCATATCCCCAAGCCTCAAAGCCCTCAGAGTATGTAATCTTGTCAAAGAGACCGTCCATGCCAGGTTTGGTCCATTTATAAATGGTGAAGCCACTGCCACTTTCTTTGATGTTTTTAATAAAATCACGATATTGATAGAATTTGCCTGTGCCATCGGTTTTATCTAAAACACTGGTGCCAACGTCTTTAGGGCGGAATGGGTGCATTTTTAATATACCGTCTAAATCAAAGACAAAGAAATATCCTGTTCCATCATCATATCTCATCATCTCAATATTGCGCAGAGCATATTGTTTAGCCTCTTCTTTTGTTATTTTTCCAGCTTCTGCTAAAGCATCATATTCCTTCATAACGCTCATAGCTGTTTCTACGAGGTTTTTGGTTTTTAGCTTTCTGGTTTCAAACAGATCATGATGTGTCATGGTGCCGACATAATAAGCTATTGAGCCCAATGCAAATAATATAAACACTGCCATGATTGATAATCTTGCAGATATTTTGAGGTTTTTAAACATACGCTATACTCCTAAAATTGGTAGCTGCACAAATAAGCTTTAATTTATAATGAGTTAGATAAAACAAAAGCCATGGTATAATGATATACCACGGCTTAAATTTGGGTCAATACAGCCATAAATTCATATCTATATATGAAAGTTTACAGCTTATTCTAAAGGTTATACACTTTTGATTTCAGTCAAAAAGCTATCTACTTCAGCTTTTAACTCTTCGGTGTTTTTAGCTAAAGAGTTTGCGGCATCTAGCACTTGGCTGGCGGCAACGCCAGTTTCTGTAGCAGCTTTTGAAACAATAA
>QKFK01000149.1 GCA_003252195.1 Rhodospirillales bacterium | reverse complement strand
GGGTCAAATATAGGTTTTTCATCTATTGGTTTGCCAATAGCGTAACTACCATCAAATGGGTCTGTGCCACTTGCTGCATTTGCATTAATCGATATAAGAACTAATAAAATTAATATAAAAATTTTTTTAATCATGAAAAACCTAATAATTTATTTCAAATATTCCTGCAATTTCTACCGTCGCATTCATGGGTAGGGCAGATACTCCAATAGCTGTTCTGGCATGCTTGCCAATCTTATCTCCAAATATTTTGCAGAGCATTTCTGATGCTGCATCTATAACTTTATGTTGTTCAAAAAAACTAGGAGCCGAGGCAACATATCCATCAATACGAATGACTTTATCAATATTATTTAGGCCTTGTTTTACTCCAAACGCTTCTATACATGCCTTTTCTAATTGGGCTAACATGTTTAATGCGCAAAGTTTTGCCGCTACCTGAGCTTGTTCCATGGTTGCGGTTTTGCCAACGTGACCAGATACTTTTATCTTACCACCGATTATTGGTAGCTGTCCTGATATAAAAATTTGCCTTCCAGAAATTCTATATGGATAGTAATTAGCCACAGGAGTTACTGCCTCTGGCAAGGAAAGCCCTAAAGATTCTATTTTTTGTTCTATCGCACCCATATTAAACTCCCGCATAATAAATAGAAACAAAAGGATTATATTATATATTTTTTCTTAAAAACAGCAAAAATGCGTATTAATTGCAAAGCTTTATAATTGGTGATACAATATTGCTAATTTTGAAATATTATGCATATAAATTCGTGTGTTAGGAGTGTTGATATGGTTGGGTATAATTTCAAGCAGGTTGCGCCTCAGAAAGAAACTGTTGCCTTGGTTCTTGCTGGAGGTAGAGGCTCTAGGCTTCATGAGCTCACAGATAATCAATCAAAGCCAGCAGTGCCATTTGGAGGAAAGTTTAGAATTATAGACTTTCCTTTATCTAATTGTATTAATTCAGGAATTAGAAGAATAGGTGTGCTAACTCAATATAAAGCACATAGTCTTATTCAGCATTTACAACGTGGTTGGGCATTTTTGCAGCCAGAGCTAAATGAATTTGTTGAAATATGGCCTGCTCAACAACAGACAGAGGCTTGTTCATGGTATAAGGGGACTGCCGACGCTATTTTCCAAAATATTTCTGTTATTAAGTCATACCCATCAAAATATGTTTTAATTCTTGCTGGTGATCATATTTATAAGCAAGATTATTCAATCATGCTTGAACAGCATATTGAGCAAAAAGCAGATGTTACGGTTTCATGCCTAGAAGTTCCTCTTGCAGATGCTTCTGGTTTTGGGGTTATGGCAGTTGATCACAGTGATAATATTATATCATTTGTTGAAAAACCTAAAAATCCACCTTGCATGCCAGATAACCCAGATAGAGCATTAGCTAGTATGGGTATCTATATCTTTAATACAGAATTTTTGATTAAAATGCTTGAAGAAGATGCTGTTGATGTAACATCATCTCATGATTTTGGTAAAGATATATTGCCTAGGTTGGTAGAAGATGAACGCTATCGTGTGGTAGGGCATCGCTTTACGGATTCTTGTGTTTACAATAAAACCAATGAAGCTTATTGGCGAGATGTTGGAACCTTAGATGCATATTGGAAAGCAAATTTGGACTTAACACATGTTGTACCAGATTTAGATATTTATGATAATATATGGCCAATATGGACATATCAACCACAACGTCCAGCAGCAAAATTTGTGTTCGCAAATGAGCTTAGAATGGGACATGCCTTGGATTCATTGGTCTCCTCTGGTTGTATTGTTTCTGGTGCTAGTGTGGTTGGATCATTGTTGTTTCCAGATGTTAATGTTCACTCTTTTGCAGATATAAGTAATTCTGTTATTTTAGAAGGTGCAGAAATACAACGCCACTGCCGTGTTAAGAATGCGATAATTGGTCAAAATTGTGTTGTCCCAAGAGGTTTGGTGATTGGCGAGGATTTAGAAGCTGATAAGAGACGCTTCCATGTAACTGATGGTGGTGTTGTTCTCGTTACTAAAAAGATGCTAGATAATCTTGAGGAATACGAGCCAATAGGCTAGTATATACTTTTTATTTATGTTTTGAACATAACACTACCTGCGTAAAAGCTAGTAGATGTATATAATTAAGCCTATCCAAGAGGCTTGCGAAGCTAATGGGTTGGTTAGCGTATGTTCGTAATAGTTAATGCTACCTGTGAATGATGGTGGAAGTTTGTTTTTTTATCATTGAAGTTATTTGTCATGCATTGATGGTGCGCGAGAATTATTTGCGTTGTCATGATTTATCATTCGTACGCCACGCATGTAATAGCAA
>QKFK01000028.1 GCA_003252195.1 Rhodospirillales bacterium | reverse complement strand
CAGAGGTTATCCATCATCTAGCTACTGGCTCTGCCAGAGCTATTTATGGCTTCATTGAATTAACCAGTAGTATTATTCACGGATCAGATAAAACCCTCGATCAAAGTCAAGTTGATGATTTAATGGGCTTCTAGTTCAACCAGCTTTGAAGATATTAAACGATACTGCACCACCCTATTATTAACTCATAAATCCATGCTATTTCTGCAATCACTCAAGAACACATATCTTTAAAACTAAGCTTAGATTAAACAAAACCCACATACTAACAAAGTACATGGGTTTTATAATACAAATACAGAAAAGCCATTTAGATAACAGGAGTTCAAAGGTATTTTGACGGAGTGTACGTTAAGTACATGAGTAAAAAATATCCTGCAGAACGACGCATTAGATATAGTCTAAATGGCTTTTATTAATCTAGTTTTCAAAACGTCCCATAGCGATAAACTTCTCTCTTCTAGTCTCTCTTAATTCGCCACGTTTCATTTGAACCAAACGATCTAGATGCTTAGAAATAACTTCACCTACGCTTGCCATAGCTTCTTTAGGACTACGATGAGCACCACCTAGTGGCTCAGGAATAATTTCATCAATTACTTTAAATTCTTCAAGATTTTGTGCAGTTAAGCATAATGCTTCTGTAGCAGTTTTAACCTCTGCAGGTGAGCGCCACAAAATTGAGGCACAACCTTCAGGTGAGATAACTGAATATATTGAGTGCTCTAACATTAATACTGAATTTGCAGCAGCAATAGCAATCGCGCCACCAGAACCACCTTCACCAATAATACAGCTAATGAATGGAACAGTTACAGCCAAGCAAGCTTCTGTGCTTTTTGCAATAGCCTCTGCTTGACCTCTTTCTTCAGCATCAATACCTGGGTATGCGCCAGCAGTATCAACGAATGAAATGATTGGCATATTAAATTTTTCTGCCAATTCCATTAAACGTTTTGCTTTACGGTAACCTTCTGGCTTTGCCATACCAAAGTTATGTTTTACTCTGGTTTCAATGTTGTTACCTTTTTCTTGTCCCATCACAACAACAGAACGACCATTAAAACGGCCAATACCACCAATCATAGCTTCATCATTAGCAAAACATCTGTCACCAGCAAGTGGTGTAAAATCTGTAATAAGCTCTGCAATATAATCTAGGCAATGAGGACGATTAGGATGACGAGCAACTTGTGTTTTTTGCCATGGGCTGAGCTTTGTATATGTAGCTTTAATCTGCTTTTCCAACTTAGATTGCAAACGTTCAATTTCTTCTGCAATATTTAAACCATCAGCATCAACCAAATTACGAAGACCTTCAACTTTACTTTCGATTTCCATAATTTGTTTTTCGAAATCAAGAAGTGGCATATCTGTATTTTGTATATCCATAATTTTCCTACCTAAAGCTCTTTTAGAAAACTCAACAATAATTATTTTTCGATTTACATCAATCGAATCAAAAAGACTATAACCAATAAGATTTAGCTTTGCAATCACTTAATTACAGTGGAAAAAACACAGAAAACTTTATGCAAAAAACATATCTTGTTTTATAAGTATATATTATTTAAATTGTGAGCAAGTGACACAGATATTAAAATCATGAGGTAAAACATTGTTTGGCTTAGCATTATTATACAGCGTTTCCGTAGCTTTTTCTTTATTGTGGATTGGTAGCTCAATCATCTATATTAACGATAAAATTGGTTGGGCAAACACCATTACTTTAGAACCAAGCGTTATTACAGCTTTAGTTAGCTCAACTTTTATCCCTGTTGCTGTTTTATGGCTAGTTATTAGCTTTGTACAACAATCTTTTGCTATTAAGCGCCAAAATCGTTTTACACAATTAATGCTCCAACAAGTTAAAACATCTAGTGGACATAATGAAGCTATTGTTCGCACCATGATAGAGCTATATGAGCATAACCGTAGCGCACGTTTACTTGATAGAATTGACTTTAACATTCAAGATATCAATGAGCTTTTATGTGAAATTGCCCAACGTTTGAATCTAATCTCTCTAGATGCCATTGAAGCATTATGGCGCAGAGCCAGCCAAGGAAACAAATGGGTTTTCTGTAAAGTTATTATTGAGAGCGATGCAAGACACAAAAATTTGTCGTCTAAAATAATGGAACAAGCAACTCATGATGCTATTTTAGCAGGATCACTTTTAGAATTTGGCTTTAGATTTGAAAAATTAATTGAGATACTTCATAAATATGACCGTGAACGCTTTATGAAAGATTTGGTTGAAAACGGCGTTATGGGAAGAGTTTATGCTATATTAGCCCCTGCTTTGGAAGCGCTTGATAGAAGCGATATTAAAGACAGAGAAATTGCTTGGGGCAATGTAGAAACCGCATGGAAAGAATATAGTTTCTACGACCGTCAATATAGCAGAGAAAACCAAAAGAATCTTTTTAACGAAGAGAACAAAGAAGAAGAGATTATCTCAACAAAGCCTACTCCTACAGTTGAAGAAGAACCTAAGACTGAAAAGGCTCAAGAATCACTTTCTGAATCTAAAAAATCTGACAAAAATCCGGAAGCAGAAGAAAAAACTGAGATAAAAAACACAGAAACAAAAGATGTTCAAAAACAAGAATCCGAAGATTCTTTTTCTGCTGATGAAAAATTTAGTGAGCC
>QKFK01000043.1 GCA_003252195.1 Rhodospirillales bacterium | reverse complement strand
TTTTTCTCTTTTTAATTTTAATGTTTTTTGATGAAGAAAATACAAAATTATCAGATTCTAAAAAGAACTCTGGGGAAGTTAGGTACGAATTTGTCTTCTTGTTTAACATTTTGTATTCGCTTAAGAATTTATTATCGTAATGCTTATATTAAGGTGAAAATACATAAAGTCAACATAAGCAGTTTATTTTTTCTATATATGGTGTATTTTAGTAATATTGTTTTTTATTCATGGGTGAAAATATGATTATATCTGCTAAAAAATCATGCTTAGTTGTTATTGATGTTCAAGAAAGAATTGCGCCAGCTACAGACTCTCCAAGAGAAGTTATAAATGGTAGTGTTGACCTTTTAAAAGCCGCTAAAATACTATCTGTTCCTTTTATTATTACGGAACAATATCCTAAAGGTCTTGGTCCAACGATGATAGATTTGAGACAAGAGCTTGGTGAAGATTATGCACCGATTGAGAAAATACATTTTTCATGCATGAATGATGATAAATTTGCAGCAAAAATAAATGAAATAAAGCCAGCTCAGGTTATTTTATGTGGAGTTGAAAGTCATATTTGTGTATTGCAAACAGCTTTGTCCTTAAAAGAAGCTGGTTATGAGGTTTTTGTTGTTTCTAATGCAACATCTTCACGAAAAAAACAAGAGGAGCTCATCGCATATCAAAGACTGAGCTATGAAGGCGTAAGCATTGTGACTAAAGAAATGGTAATGTTTGAATGGTTAGAAAAAGCAGGTACTCCTGAGTTTAAGGAGATTTCTAAAACACTAATCAAATAAGTAATTATTTTTAAGGAGGGTAATTATGGAAAAACAAAATTTAGTATTAATCCCAGGCTTGGCTCTTAATCATAGAATATGGGATAAGGTAACACCCATGCTTGAGCCATATGCTGATGTAACGGTCGCTAAACCATATTATCATGACAATATTCATGATATGGCAGTAGATATTCTATCAAAAGCACCAGAGAAATTTGCGTTAGCTGGAATTTCTATGGGAGGTTATATCTCTATGGAGGTTATGCGTATAGCTCCAGAACGAGTTTCTAGAGTTGCTTTTCTTAATACCAACGCTAGGGCTGATAGTGAAGAAGCTTCAGATAGAAGAAAAAAGTCAATCAAGTTTGCCTCTAAAGGTAAATATAAAGAGGTGGTTGAGTTATCAATTGACGCATTGCTTAGTAATAGAGCAAAAAAAGATACTGATGCTCCTAATATAATCCGTAAAATGGCTAAAGAAGTTGGTTTAGATGCTTTTGTAAAACAACAAAATGCAATTATGAATAGGATAGATAGCAGAGATTCTCTAAAATTTATTAAAGTGCCAACTTTAGTGATTTGTGGTTTAGAAGACAAAGGTGCTACTCCAGAAATTATGAAAGAAATTTCAGATTCAATTAATGGAGCTAGAATTGCTGTTATTGATGAAACAGGGCATTTATCACCAATAGAGTCTCCAGATGAAGTAGCTGAAGAAATGATTAACTGGCTTAAGATGTAGCAAACTTAAGCAGAGTTTCAGTATTGGTAATGGTAGCTATATATGTGGTTGCTTTTTGTAAGCAGCTTAAACTGTGTTAGATAACTCTTTATAATTACCTATCTATTCAAAATCTTATCAACAGGGTGTTTTCTTAAATTATATGCTGATGGAAATCCACTACCGAGTAATGGTCTAACATACATTCTAAATGCATCAGTTACATTATTACCCTCATCGTTAATAAACTCGTCTGGCATATAACGAGTTTTGCCAGCAACATAATCAAGTGGTTTTAAGCTATATTCTACAGAATAAAAACCTGTTCTTTGTATGGTTACTGTACCGCTACGTTTATCCCACATTGCATAATGAACGGCTTTTTCTCCAACTTCTCTAGCTTCTCTTTGGTCAACGTCAGAGACACAGCCAATAAAAGATCTTTGAATGTAACCTAATGTGTCTGCTCTAACACGCTTTATATTTAAGTTCTCTTTAACTTTGGCAACTAAAGCATCACCTAATGAGCCAGAACCTGATAATTGTTTATTGCCGTGGGCGTCAACCTCATTGATTTTATCCATATAAGAAAGTTTTTCAGCAATTAATGTACCATCTGTATCTCTGATCCCCTCGCTTAATGCAATAACACAATGCCCATATTTTTCGTGAGCTTGCTTGATGTCTGAATAAAAGCTATCAAGTTTAAATGCTCTTTCTGGCATGTAAATTAAATGAGGACCATCTTCTGATAAAGATTTTCCTGCTGCGGCTGAAGCAGTGAGAAAGCCTGAATTACGCCCCATAACTACGGTCATAAATACGCCACCAATTGCCCAGTTGTCTCTGTTTAAGCCAATGAAGGCTTGTGAGACGAAGCGAGCCGCAGATGGAAATCCAGGGGTGTGGTCATTATAAAGAAGATCATTATCTATTGTTTTGGGTATATGAATACAACGCAATGGGTAGCCCGCTTTTTGTGCTTCTTCAGAAATTATCCTTAATGTGTCAGAAGAATCATTGCCACCAATATATAAAAAACAATTTATGTTATGCGCTTGTAAAACCTTGAGCATTTCTTGGCAATATTTTAAGTCAGGTTTGTCTCTAGTTGAGCCTAAAGCAGAAGATGGTGTGTTTGCCACCATTTCAAGGTTATGTGTGGTTTCTTTTGATAGGTTTACAAAGTCTTCATTGATGATACCTCTAACACCATTCATGGCCCCATAAACAAATTCAACGTTAGAAAACTTTCTGGCTTCTAAAACAGCTCCTACCATAGATTGGTTTATTACTGCTGTTGGTCCACCACCTTGTGCCACAAGTACTTTGCCTCTTTCTAACGACCCCATAATCATGATTTTATCCTTAAAAGATGTTATTAAATCTTGTTACATCTTTACAAAAATACTGCGCCAATACAAGTATATACTTATTAATACACATATTATTGATTTATTAGATTTATTGCTTGATATGAGAGATAAAGCTATATAAAAATACAAGATTGTGCAATGAGGGCTCATATGTTTAATGATCTTATAAATATACCAGATTGGATTAATATTACCATTTTTATTGAGATGGTTTTGATAGTGTTTTTTAGTGGTGTGATTAGAGGTTATGCTGGCTTTGGCTCATCATTAGCGGCGGCTCCATTGCTTGCTATGATAATTCCTCCTAAAGAAGTTGTGCCATGTATGTATGTTTATTCAATAGTTGCAGGTATTCAACTTGTTCTTAAAGTGTGGCGCTCCGCTGATTGGCACTCAGTTAAGTGGCTGGTCGTAGGTGCAACGGCTGGTATGCCATTTGGGGCTTGGGCTTTGATGGTGTTATCTGCAGATACAATCCGTTTGTTTATTGGTGTAGTTGTGCTTGTAGCTGTTATTGGTATGGTTAAAGAGTTCAAGTTTAAAGTAGTTCCACCTCGTTGGGGAATTGGAATTGTGGGCGCAATATCTGGAATATTAAACACCAGCACATCTCTTAATGGTCCGCCAGTTATCATATATTTCTTGTCATTACCTATATCAAGCGCATGCAGTAGGGCATCATTGATAGTTTATTTTCTTTTCTGTGCTGTTATTGGTTTGGTTATTAATACCTCGGCTGGTTTGGTAACCTCGGTTACTATTCCATTGAGTATTATTACAGCTCCTGCATTGCTATTGGGTAATTGGGCTGGAGATTATGCGTTTAGGCATTCTAGTGGTAATGGGTATAGAAAAATAGCTCTGGTTATTCTCGCAATAATAGCTGTGGTCACTATCGGAAAATCTATCGCAGAGCTATTTTAATAATTACAACGTTTGCTCTTTAGTTTTTTGAAGTTTGATTTGAGGGAAGTCCTCAGCAATTTTGCCAATATGCCATGCATTACGCGCTAAGAAAACTAAAGCCCCATCATGGTCATTAGCAATGTTAGAACGATAGGCTGTTTCTAACTTACGAACTACGGAACTATCTTCACAATCAATCCAGCGAGCTGTGTAATATGAAGTAGATTCAAATATAACAGGAACATTAAATTCTGTGCGAATTCTATCTGCAATAACTTCAAACTGTAACGCTCCAACGGCACCAACAATCCATTCAGAACCGATGATTGGTTTAAATACGCTAGCACCGCCTTCTTCAGCAATTTGTTCTAAAGCTTTTCCTAAATGCTTAGCCTTAAGCGGGTCTTCGGGGCGAACAGTGCGGAGTAACTCAGGGGCAAAGCTAGGAATTCCTGTGAAATGTAGCTTTTCTCCTTCGGTTAAAGTGTCTCCAATGCGCAAGTTGCCGTGGTTTGGAATGCCTACAATATCACCACTAAAAGCTTCTTCTGCAACTTCTCTATCTTGTGCCAAGAAAATTACAGGGTTATGCAAAATTATAGTTTTGTCACTTCTGGTATGCAGCATCTTCATGCCACGTTTAAAGTGCCCAGAACATACTTTCATAAAGGCAATTCTATCACGGTGTTTGGGATCCATGTTAGCTTGAATCTTGAATATGAAGCCAGTCACTTTATCTTCTTTAGGGTCGATTGTTCTTTCAATACAAGGTTGTGGTCTTGGGTTTGGTGCATATTCAACCAAGCCATTAATTAGCTCTTGTACACCAAAGTTATTAACCGCACTACCAAAGAAGATAGGAGTTAAAGAACCATCTAGATAGTCTTTTAGATTAAACTCTGGGTAAATACCTCTTATCATTTCTACATCTTCACGCAATTTTTGTAAGGCGTGAGCAGGGAGTAGTGTGTCTAGTTTAGCGTCGTCTAGCCCAGAGCATACTTCAATTATACCATTTACTTTTGATTTATTGGTTTTATCAAACAATATTAATTGATCTTTGATTAAGTCATAACAACCAAGGAAGTCTTTGCCCATACCAATTGGCCAGCTAGCAGGAGTTACATCTAGGGCTAAGGTTTTTTCAATATCATCAAGAAGTTCAAAAGGGTCTAAGCCATCACGGTCAAGCTTGTTGATAAATGTTGCAATTGGCACGTCACGCATACGACAAACTTCAAATAGTTTCTTGGTTTGTGTTTCAATACCTTTACCTGAATCAAGCACCATAACAGCAGAATCAACAGCAGTTAAAACCCTATATGTATCTTCGGAGAAATCTTCGTGGCCTGGAGTGTCAAGAAGGTTGAAAGTGTTGCCTCTGTAATCAAATGTCATAACAGATGAAGCAACAGAAATACCACGTTCTTGCTCAACCTTCATCCAGTCAGAACGTGCTCTTCTAGCGTCACCACGCGCTTTAACCGCGCCAGCTTGAGTGATAGCACCACCAAATAACAAAAGTTTTTCTGTTAATGTTGTTTTACCTGCGTCGGGGTGCGAAATAATCGCAAAAGTTTTTCTTGGAAATGCTGCCATGATTTGTAAATCCCAAAATACATAAAATTTAGTTGGTTATAGCTGATTAATAATAGCTAGTCAACAGCTATACTCTCGCAATATTGGTTGAGTTTTTTTAGTTTGGTGCAAATGTTATCTGCTTCGTTCTTTGTACCAACAGGACCTGCTACTAATCTAAAAAACTCATTACTACCAACTACGACATGATAAATTTGTGAAGAATATCTACCTAATATATCTGGGTATGTATTTTTGTAGCGTTCCCAAGCCTCTGCAGCTTTTTGTTCGTTAGGGAACGAAGCAATATGCAATCCATATTTATTAGATGTTTGCTTTGGTGATAAAGCTTCTTCTTTGCCAACAAATGGAGTTGTTAAACCTGGAACTAAAACTCTTGGTGTTAAATTAGCCTTTGAGGAAGTGTTTTTTTTTGCGCAGGGACTGAATTATGGTCAACGCTACCCATTCTAACCAGTTTCTCAATCACAGCCTTTTCTTTTGACAATTCTTCTTCCGTAATTAATCCATCGGTTAACAATGTTTCAAGCTTTCTAACATCTTCTGCACCGTCAAGTAAACCTTCTGGCGGAGGAGGTGGCTCTGCTCTTTTAATAGGTTTAGCTGGCAATAACGCATCTATAATCAAGTTTCGCTCTGATGCATGTTCGCGAGCTGTAATAGAGCGCATTTCAAAAGCTTTTTTAAGTGCATCTAATCTTTCTAAAACCATTTCAGGGCTTGGAACAGGTCTATCTAAACCTTCTGCAGGAGGAGGGTTGGTTTGAGGTAGCAATGCACCAATATTGGCTTTACGTCTTGTGTAGAATTCTTCTTTTGTAATTAATCCTGCTTCTGCAAGTTTTTTGAACGTGATAAAGCGAGATATTGCGTATTTTTCCCCTTGAGAAAAAATAGAAGAAATTGAAGCAGTTATTTCAGTTCCATGAGCGGTTGGAGTTTGTGTGCTATATGCTGACATAGGCTGGTTTGCTATAGACATTTGATTTTGTGGAATCTGTGTATCCATTACATTAAAGCGCTTTTCTCCAGTCTTTTCATCGCTGATAACTAAAGCACTTTGCTTTAATTCAAGCATCTTAAGACGCTCTTGGGCTGTTGAATATACTGGCTGTGTTGCTGTGAGCTTCATTGATGAGAATAATGAAGGTGCCGAAGCATTCATTAATACTAAATCTTCATAATATTGACGAGCTCTGTTAGGGCGCCCTTGTTGCTCACAAATAATTGCTGCAATCAATAATGCATATGGTTCTTTTGGGTTTTTCTCTAATGATGCTTGTACATAGCGTTCAGCGTTTTGTAAGTCACCTTTAACGAAATAAACAATAGCTTGGTTTGCTTCATCATGACCAGCACGCATATTGCCAGATGAACCCCAAGTGTAATAACTAGGGTTTTCATAGTTTCCGCCTTCATCCATTGCGTATTTATTAGTAGTTCCAGCTTGATATTCTTTGAAAGCTTGAACAACAGAACATGCAGACATAGAAGTCGCCATCATTAGTACGCAAACGGACCTAGCGATTAAAGAACTTTTATATTTTGTATTACAACCTGTCACAGGCTTCTCCATAACACAGCAAAATTGCCCTTAGTTAAACCCAAATTATATTATTTTGCAATAAAAATTACATTGTTATCTGTATGATAGGCTAATTTAATTAATTTTTACTTACTAGAACTTAGTAAATGCATTTTCTAAATCTTTTATCATATCTTTTGTATCTTCTAGCCCAATATGTAATCGTATCATTTGGTTTTGTTCTAGTTCATAGGTGTTCCTGCTAATATGCCAGACTGGAATTATTAAGCTTTCGTATCCACCCCAACTAAATCCAATGTTAAACAGTTTTAGAGAGTTTATAAAATTAGTTACATCTGCTTCTGATTCTGTTTTTAGAACAACCCCCATAAGGCCACTTGCACCTAAAAAATCTCTTTCAAAAATATCATGCTGAGGGTGAGATTTAAGTGGGGGGTATATAACTTTTGCAACTTTTTCATGTCGTTCTAACCATAAGGCAATTTCTATAGCGTTCTTTTGGTGCATTTCTAGACGAGCGGCTAGTGTTCTAATCCCTTTACCCCCACTGTATACTTCTTCGCTACCCCCGCATGTGCCAAATTTAATAAAGTCCTCTTTTAAGCTTAAATATAGCTCTTCTGTAGTGATAGCGATTCCAAGCATTGCATCAGAATGTCCTGTAATATATTTGGTGGCGGCATGAATAGAAACGTCAACGCCATGAGAAAATGATTTGAAATACAATGGTGTAGCCCATGTGTTATCCATAACTACTTTTATATTACTCTTATGAGCTTCTTTAGATATTGCGGGTATATCTTGCACTTCAAAAGTTAGTGAACCAGGTGATTCACAATATATAACTTTTGTGTTTTCTTGGATTAATTCTGCGATGTTCTTACCAATAGTAGGGTGGTAGTATGTTGTTTTAATCCCATATTTACTTAAAATATCATCACAAAACTCTCTTGTTGGCCCGTAAACTGTGTCTACCATTAGAAGGTGGTCGCCAGCTTTTAATAACGAGAGTAGAGTTGCTGTAATAGCGCCTAATCCAGATGGAGCGCATATGGCTCTGTATCCACCCTCAAGTTCTGAGACTGCTTCTTCTAGTGCAAATGATGTTGGTGTTCCTATCCTTCCGTAAATCATTTGGGTGAAACGGTTGTTATAGGTTGTTTGCATATCATTAATTGAGCCATAAAGAACCGTTGAGCATCTGTAAGACGGTGGATTTACAGCTCCGTTTTGTTCGCTTGGTTTCCTACCTGAGTGTACGGTAATTGTTTTATCGTTTTTTGATTTTAGGCTCATTAATCTTTCCATATATTTATAATTTTATCTTGATTTAGTGCAAACCATTGCATTGCAATTAAGATGGCTGAATTGTTTAGTTTTTCTGTTCCTAATAGTTTTAATGCTTCTTCTCGCTTTATTGCTATTACTTTGATGTCTTCGTTCTCTGTGTCAAGTCCAGCAACTTCTTTTCTCTCATTTACATCAATTTCAGCGCAATACAATGCTATTTCCTCAGAACAACCTCCTGGGGTTGGCATGTAATCAAGGATATGCATTATCCTTTTAGGTGTACAACCACATTCTTCAATGGTTTCCCTTCTTACAACATCTTCTGGGCTTTCTCCTTCATGGTCAATCATTCCTGCTATTATTTCTAATAGCCAAGGTGATACACCTGCTGCATATGCTCCAGCCCTAAATTGTTCAATAAATAAAAGCTCGTCTTGTTTGGGGTCATATAAAATAGCGGCAATAGCTTTGCCTCTTTCAAATACTTCTCTTGTAAATTCGTTACTCATACCTCCTTTATATAGTGGTATTTTAAATCTGTATTCATCGAGAGCAAAAAACTTCTTAAACACACGTTTTTTTTGAGAGATTACATCTGATAGCCCAAATTTTGATTGTAACATGGTTACGTTGCCTTAAGTGTTATTGTTAAAACTTAAACATAGTTAATAAAATATTGTAATATGTTTAATGTTTCATTATCAAAACAAAGATACTACAAAAGAATCTTATTTTGAAGCTGTGTTTTATTTTATATAAATATATCAA
>QKFK01000258.1 GCA_003252195.1 Rhodospirillales bacterium | reverse complement strand
CAGAAGAGCTATCAAAAGATGAGTTGCTAAGCTTGTATAAAAACATGCTTTCAATCAGAAGGTTTGAAGAAAAAGCTGGTCAGCTATATGGGCAAGGACATATAGGAGGTTTTTGCCACCTATATATTGGTCAAGAGGCTGTTGTTTCTGGTGTTCAACATTGTGTTAATCCTAACGACTCCATAATTACGTCTTACCGTGATCATGGTCATATGATTGCTTGCGGAATGGAAGCAAAAGGGGTTATGGCTGAGCTAACAGGTAAGATTGATGGCTACTCAAAAGGTAAGGGCGGTTCTATGCACATGTTTAGCGTAGAAAATGGCTTTTACGGCGGTCATGGTATTGTTGGTGCTCAAGTTCCACTAGGAAACGGTTTGGCTTTTGCTCACAAGTATTTAGAAGATGGAGGCATAGCTTATTGTTATTTAGGTGATGGTGCAGCAAACCAAGGGCAAGTTTATGAATCTTTTAACATGGCTGCGCTATGGAAGCTTCCTTATATCATTATTATTGAGAATAACCACTATGCGATGGGTACATCTGTATCTCGCTCTGCTGCTGTGCCAGAGTTTTATAAAAGAGGTTTGGCTTATGGTATTCCAGGTGAAGCTGTTGATGGTATGTCTGTATTTGCAGTTATTGAGGCTGCAAAACGTGCAACAGAATATGTAAGAAGTGGTAATGGTCCATATATTTTAGAAATGAAGACATATCGCTATAAAGGTCACTCAATGTCTGACCCAGCGAAGTATCGTACTCGTGAAGAAGTAGATTCATACCGCAATGAAAAAGATCCAATTGATAATTTGGCTAAGTTCATGGTGGAAAAATCTATTGTTACAGAAGAAGAGCTTAAAGATATTGATAAAGAGATTAAAGATCATATGAAAGAAGCTGCGGATTTCTCTATTAAATCTCCTGAGCCAGAAGTGTCAGAGATGTATACAGATGTTTTGCTACCTTCTGAATATGAGGGTATATCAGAGCCAGATTTAGGTAAAACCGAAAAAATGACAGTGCGTGAAGCATTGCGCTCTGCTATGCGAGAAGAAATTGGAAAAGATGAACAGGTTTTTCTAATTGGTGAAGAGGTTGGTCAATATCAAGGCGCTTATAAAGTCAGCCAAGGATTGCTAGATGAATATGGCGCTAAAAGAGTGGTGGATACTCCAATTACAGAGATGGGATTTGCTGGTTTAGCCGTTGGTTCAGCTTTTAAGGGGTTGAAGCCGATTGTTGAGTTTATGAGTTTTAACTTTTCAATGCAGGCAATTGACCAAGTAATTAACTCAGCCGCTAAGACGCTTTATATGTCTGGTGGTCAAATTAAATGCCCAATAGTGTTTAGAGGGACAAACGGTGCGGCATCTCGTGTTGCTGCTCAGCACTCTCAATGCTATGCAAGCTGGTATGCTCATTGTCCTGGGCTAAAGGTAGTTGCACCATATTCTGGTGCAGATGCAAAAGGCTTGTTAAAGGCTGCTATTCGTGACCCTAACCCAATTATATTCTTAGAAAATGAGCTTATGTATGGTGAAGAGTTTGATGTTCCAACATCAGATGAATATGTAATTCCTCTAGGTAAGGCTAAAATTGAACGTGCTGGTACAGATGTTACTTTGACTGCTTTTTCTCGTATGGTTGGAGTAGCTCTTAAGGCTGCCGAAGAACTTGAAAAAGAAGGAATTAGCGTTGAAGTAATCAATCTGCGCTCATTAAGACCGCTTGATACGGACACTATTGTCGATTCTGTTAAAAAAACTAATAGAATCGTATCATTAGAGGAAGGATGGAGCTATGCAGGTATCGGTTCTGAGATCTGTGCAAAAGTTAATGAACTAGCCTTTGATTGGCTTGATGCCCCGATTAAAAGGGTGTGTGGAGAGGATATTCCTTTACCATATGCTGCAAATCTTGAAGCTTTATCTTTGCCAAAGCCTCAGAATGTAGTAAAAGCTATAAAAGAGGTTTTGTACAAACAATAGGGTAAAAGTAACATGTCAGTAAAAATTCTTATGCCTGCTCTTTCTCCAACTATGACTGAGGGCAAAATCGTTAATTGGTTAAAAAAAGAAGGAGAGGAAGTCAGAAGTGGTGACGTCCTTGCTGAAATTGAGACAGATAAAGCTACTATGGAGCTTGAATCTCCAGAAGATGGAACCTTAGGAAAAATTATCATTCAAGCAAGTTCTGATATGATAAAAGTAAATGAACTCATCGCAGTTCTTCTTGAAGATGGTGAAAAAATAGAAGACGTTGATTTAAAAGCAGAAAAAGCACCAGCTAAAGCAGCTAAAGATGAGCCTAAAGATGATTCAGATGAAGAATATGATTCATATGATGAAGATGAGGGCGAAGAAGAGTTTGAGGCTGAAAATGGAGAGAGGGTTTTTGCTTCTCCATTAGCTCGTAGGCTTGCTAAAGAAGCTAACTTAGATATTGGTTCAATTAAAGGAACTGGTTCTAATGGTAGAATTGTTAAAGCCGATATTGAAAAAGCAATATCTGCTGGCTCTTCTAAAAATGTTGCTGTCAAATCTAAGGATACTTACTCTCAATTACCTGTAGCAGATGGCGAAGCATATAAAGATGTTCCTCTATCAACTATGCGTAAGGTTATTGCAGATAGATTAACTGAATCTAAGCAAAATATTCCTCACTTTTACCTTACTATTGATTGCGAGTTAGAAGCTCTTTCAAAAATGAGAGAAGAGCTTAATGCTAAGGCAGAAACTATGGGTCTTAATTACAAGCTTACAATTAATGACTTTGTAATTAAAGCTGTAGCTATTGCAATGCGTCGCGTCCCTGGAATTAATGTTTCATGGATGGGTGATGCAATGCGTATTTACAATAATGTAGATATATCCGTAGCTGTTTCTACTCCAGGTGGCTTAATAACCCCAATCATTAAAAATGCAGATAGAAGAAGGTTGCCAGATATTTCTCGCTCAGTAAAAACACTTGCGGCAAAAGCTCGTGAAGGAAAATTGATGCCAGAAGAATATCAAGGCGGTAGCTTTACAATAAGCAATCTTGGTATGTATGGCGTAAAAGACTTTGCTGCAATTATCAATCCACCTCAATCTGCAATTTTGGCAGTTGGTGCAAGTGAGCAACGCTTGGTGGTAAAAGATGGTTCAATCACCATTGTTAAAATGATGACATGCACTTTATCGGTTGATCACAGAGCAGTTGATGGAGCTGTTGGAGCTGAGTTCTTAGCTAAGTTTAAGGAAGTTATTGAAGAGCCTCTTATGATGCTCCTCTAAAAGCTTGTTCTTTATTATTTGCTGGGTTCGTTGCCTTTCGCCTTATGTACATTTGTACACTTCGCCAAAAGGCTTCTGCCCACCAAACGTAAAAAAGAAGCTTCTAATGAGTTACTGTTGCTGTATTAGTTCGTCTTTTTTTAATTCATGTACAATTGGTACATTTTATCAAAAAATTCCTGCTAATACAGTACATAAAATTGTTATTTGTGTTTCTTTTCTTTATAGGTTCGTTGCCTTTCGCCTTATGTGCATTTGTGCAACTCGTTAAAAGGCTTCTGCCCACCAAACGTAAAAAACTGAAACCTGAATAGTAATTAAATAGCTTTCTTATATTAAAGATATTAAGTGATTTATCTTTGTTAATATAATCTGTGGTAGGTGGGGTGTGTGTTACATGCTTTGCCGTTAATAGTGACTAAATTATAGCCTGATTTAAGCGTTTTAATAGTTGTATTACTTAAATGACTAACAATATATCAGCTATGATTATTTAAGTTTAGGAGATGCCGAAATGTCAGAATTTGATGTGGTTGTTATTGGTGCTGGTCCAGGTGGTTATGTTGCTGCGATTAGGGCTGCTCAATTGGGTATGAAAACCGCAATAGTTGAAAAAGAAAATGTTGGTGGGGTTTGTCTTAATTGGGGTTGTATTCCAACCAAGGCATTGCTTCGCTCAGCTGATATTTATCGTGAAATTAATCACGCATCTACATTTGGCATAAAAGTTAAAGATGTTGATTTTGATTTAACCGAGATTATTAAGCGTTCACGTAACGTGGCTCAAAAGCTTAGTGGCGGTATTAAATATCTTTTGAAAAAGAATAACGTTACCTTGCTTGAAGGCTATGGCAAGCTTTTAGGCGGTGGCAAGTTTGAAGTTGAAGCCTCATCAAAAAAAGAGACATATTCAGCTAAGCATATAATTTTGGCAACAGGTGCTAGAACTAAAGAATTACCTAATATGGAGATTGATGGTGAAATAATTTGGGGCTCAAAAAACGCTATGGTTCCTAAAAACATGCCTAAATCACTAGTGGTTATTGGTTCAGGGGCTATTGGGGTTGAGTTTGCGTCTTTTTATAACACCTTTGGCACTAAAGTAACCATAATTGAGTTGATGGATAGAATTTTGCCAGTTGAAGACGAAGAAGTTTCTGCTTTGATGAAAAAAGAGCTAACTAAGCAAGGAATTGAGATTAAAACTTCGGCAAAATTAAAAAGCCTAGAAAAAGGCAAAGATAGCGTAACCGCTGTTTATGAGTTAAATGGCAAAGAAGAAAAAGTTACCGCTGATAAAGCTTTAATGGCAGTTGGTGTAAGTGCAAATATTGAAAATATTGGCTTAGAAAAAACTAAAGTTAAAGTTGATAGAGGTCATATCGTTGTTAATGAGTGGCTTGAGACTGATGAAAAAGGTGTTTATGCAATAGGTGATATTGTAAACCCACCTTGGTTGGCTCACAAAGCAAGCCATGAAGCAATTATTTGTGTTGAGAAAATTGCTGGTAAAAAGCCTCACCCATTAAACCCAGCACAAATCCCAGGTTGTACTTATTGCTACCCTCAAGTTGCTAGTGTTGGCTTAACTGAGGCAAAGGCAAAAGAAAAAGGTCATGTGCTTAAAGTTGGTCACTTCCCATTCTCTGCTAATGGTAAGGCGACCGCAATGAAAGAAAGCGAAGGCTTTATTAAAACTATATTTGATGCTAACACAGGTGAATTGCTTGGTGCTCACATGGTTGGGGCAGAAGTAACCGAGATGATACAAGGCTATGTTGTGGCAATGAGGTTAGAAACAACTGAAGAAGAGTTAATGCATACGGTGTTTCCGCACCCAACATTATCAGAAATGATGCATGAATCTGTTCTTGATGCCTTTGATAAAGCATTGCATATATAAAGAGGTTTTTTATGAGTAATTGTAGTTCTTCTAATTATGAAATGGAACGTAAGCCAGATTGGATTAGGGTAAAAGCCCCAACCTCAGAGCAATATAACGAAGTTCGTAAGCTCTTAAGGGTTAAAAAGCTCCATACAGTTTGTGAAGAAGCATCTTGCCCTAATATTGGTGAATGTTGGCACAAAAAAACGGCTACTTTTATGATTTTAGGCGATACTTGCACTCGTAATTGTGCCTTTTGTAATATTAAAACTGGCAGGCCAAACCCTGTTGATAAAGGCGAGCCACTACATGTGGCTGAAAGCACCCGTGAAATGGGGCTAAAGCATGTGGTAATTACTTCAGTTGATAGAGATGAATTGCCAGATGGTGGTGCATACCAATTTGTGCAAACAATTGGTGAGGTTAGAAGGCTTTGCCCAGAAACTACGATTGAGGTTTTAACCCCAGATTTTAAGCGCAAAGAAGGTGGATTAGAAGCTGTGATTAAAGCAAAACCAGATGTGTTTAATCATAATATGGAAACCGTTAAATCTTTATATCACGAAATTTGCCCTCAAGCTGATTATGAATATTCATTAGCTGTGCTTAAAAAAGCTAAAGAGCTTGATAATACTATTTACACCAAGTCTGGAATTATGGTAGGACTAGGTGAAACTAATGAACAAGTTTTTGAGCTTATGGCAGATTTGCGGGCTTCAAATGTTGATTTTATTACGATTGGTCAATATTTGCGCCCTAGTAAAGAGCATATGAAGGTGCAAAGATATGCAACTTTAGAAGAGTTTAAGATGTTTGAAGATAAAGCCTATGAATTAGGATTTAAGATGGTTTCTGCATCTCCTTTAACTCGTTCTTCGCATCATGCAGGTAGCGACTTTGATAAGCTTAAAGAAAAAGCAGGCGGAGCAAAAATCGCCTGATTTATAAGGGGCGAATATGTTTAGTTATGATAAATCAAAGATTGTGGCTTATCCTTTAGACAAAGTTTTTAAGCTGGTCGCTGATGTGGAAAATTACCCAGAGTTTTTACCATGGTGTAATAAGCTAAAAATAACTGATAGAATTTCAGATAATGAATTTATTGCTGAAATGACAGTTGGGTTTAATTTTATTTCTGAAAAATTTATAACTAAAGTCACTACGGATTATGTTGATGGTGCAAAAGAAGCTCATCTTAGTGTAAAACATGTTGACGGTCCTTTTAATTTT
This sequence comes from Rhodospirillales bacterium, assembly GCA_003252195.1. Taxonomy (GTDB): domain Bacteria; phylum Pseudomonadota; class Alphaproteobacteria; order QKFK01; family SZUA-500; genus SZUA-500. The sequence continues at coordinate 11,059 of QKFK01000258.1, read as the reverse complement.
TTAGACACGGATTGGAAGTTTGCCTCGACCGAGTATAATTGCACTAAAGTTGACTTTGCTATTAAATTTGAGTTCGCGTCTCAATTATTTCAAACGGTGGGAAGCGTGTTCTTTGCTTCTGCTTGTGAGATGATGGTAGATATGTTTGAAAAAAGAGCGCATAAAATATATGGAAAATGAGTTTAATAAAAAAGCGGTTATTTCTAACCGCTTTAATTTTGCAATATATTTTTGGTTACATATACATTCCAACTATAGGTAATGATGTAAAATCAATTGGGAAATAATTGATTATAACAAACAATACAATAGCGGCATAAATTCCAGCAAAAACATCATCTAACATAACCCCAAAGCCACCTTCAACTTTGCTATCAGCCCAACAAGCTGGCCATGGTTTTAATATGTCAAAAATTCTGAATAAAAAGAAACCAACCATATAATATCCAAGGCTTAATGGAGCTACTAATAAGGTTATCCATTGACCAACAGTCTCATCAATTACGATAACACCAGGGTCTTTTTTTTCTAGGTTTTCAGATATATTATCTGCACATTTGCATCCAACCCAGAATATGAAAACAGAGGCAATGCCAAGGCCTGCAACGCCTACGTATTTTACTATAAACCATGCAAAAGGGAGAGAAGCTAAAGAGCCCCATGTGCCAGATGCGATTGGCATTTTACCCGAATAAAACCAAGATCCAAGTAGCATAGCCCAGAAATTTGGCTTTTTTGTTTTGGTGCTGTCAGTCAAAATTATTTCTCCTAAATTGAAAATTTAATGTTATAATACAATGGGCTTTGCTGATAACAAGCAATTTGTTAAAAAAACTTGCAAAATTTCTAAAATCATAATAAAAAAATAGATTATTTGCATTAACTGTAAGATGTTAGGTGTATGAGTAGATTTAACCCATATGAAAAGAACATAAGCCTTTACCAAAGGCTGGAGGATATTTTCCCAGATAAGGAGCTGATGCTTCGTAGTGGGGGCAGTGTTCGTCATGTGCGTATTTCTACGTTAGTTCAGCTGTTTTTGTTTGTTGCTATGGTCTCCTCAATAATCTGGGGAGCTTATTCTTCTGCAATGTATTTTGTTAATAACGAGGTTATTGCGACTAAGCAGGAAAAGATTGTTAATACCAAAGAAGCTTATAAAAGCTTGGTTGCAGATGTTGCTGCATATCGCACCTATATGAAAGAGCTTAATAAGCTTGTTGCTGATACTGAAAATAAAGAAAAAACAGCAAAATTAAGCAAGGCAGAGGCTCAAGAAAAGGCTGAAGAACTTAAATCTAAGCGTACAGAAATTGAGAAAAAGATTGTTGATTTAAACAAGCGCATGGATGATTTGCTAGATGATCAGGGCTGGGTTAAGGTTGAAGATAAAAACCTAGTTATTGAAATGCGTAAGGCAAATATAGAAAGAGATTTGGCTCAAAATGAGATTGATGAGCTTAAAGATAAAATCTCTAATATGGAAAATATGATAACCTCACTAAAATCTGCTCAGTTGCAAGTTTACAAAAGGGTTGAGGGTTTGGCTGAAAATGGTATTGATGACTTATATTCATCATTAAAAGGCCTTAAAAGCACATTAGAAAAAGTTGGTATAAATTATAAAGATTTGATAAAAGATAAATCTGTTACAGGCGGTCAAGGTGGACCATTTATTCCTTCTGATAATGCAGATTATAGAGATGGTTTAATTAACGCAGCATTTTCTTCAGTTGATAAAGTTTTAGATCGTTGGAATGAGGTTAAAGATTCTCGTGATAGAATTCCAACAGGGTCTCCAATTGCATCTTATTATATTACTGCAAAATTTGGTTACAGAGTTGACCCTTTTACAGGGCGTCAGGCTCGCCATGATGGTTTAGATATGGCAGGGCCAATTTATCAGCCAGTTAAGGCAACAGCTAAAGGTAAAGTTATTAGAGCAGGTGTTTGGGGATGGTACGGCAATATAGTTGAAATTAGCCATGGTAATGGCTTGTCAACTCGTTATGCTCATATGAGTAAGATTAAAGTTCGTGTCGGTCAAGAAGTGACAAAAGGCACTGTTATTGGATTAGAGGGTAGTACAGGTAGAAGTACTGGTCCTCACGTTCACTACGAGGTTAGAGTTGAGGGTAAACCTGTGAACCCTAGTTATTTTGTGCAGGCTAAAAGATAATTTTAAGAGAGGGTGTTATGTTGTTTAATTCAAAATCTGGGGGAAGTAATATGCATGCAGATATTAATAGACCTGCTATGGCTATAAATGCACCGCCATCAATTTTAAGTGAAGATATTTTGCTAACAGGTGATATTGCTAGTGAAGGCGAAGTTCAAATTGATGGTAAAATTGAAGGTGATGTTCGCTGTCGTTCATTGGTTGTGGGCAAAACTGGAATGGCTGTTGGTATAATTAATGCTGATGAAGTTAAAGTTTATGGCGCAATTACAGGGCAGATTTTTGCTAAATCTGTTTAAGACAGCTCGTTTGATTGGTGATGTAACTCATGAATCTATTGCTATTGAACCAGGTGCTTATATGGAAGGTCATTGCCGTAGAGTAAATGATCCAATCCACGCTGAGGGTAATAAAAACCCTGATTTAATGCTTACTGATGAACGTAAAGATAAATCGAAAGAAAATAAGCCAGAAGCTAAAAAAGAAGAAGCTAAAGCATAGTTAGATATATAACATAAAGCCGCCTAATAAGTTAGGCGGTTTTTTTTGTGCCGATCGTATGCTGTCAGCTTAGCCAAGTGAGATATAGATAATTAAGCCCAGATAATATACAAGCGAATAATTAGTTGATGATTGCAACAGTTAACACTACCTCTAGTAAGCTAGTTGAAGGTTATGAGGCACGATAGTGCGCAACAATGCGTCTTTAGGTGTGGGGTAATATTGTAAATAATGCTTAATTATTATTGGTCATGTTTTAATAATTTGCCACACTCGTAATAATCAAAAACAATATAGATAGTTTGCTAAATATCTGGTGTATTGGTCTATGTGTTTAAATCAAATATAATGCTAGAAGATTTTATCCCGCTGGAGATTGGCTTGGCTCTGGCTTGCATAAAATTACTCATATAAGTTGAATATTTGCCACTCTTATCAATGCTTTTAGTATCTTTCATAATTATTTCTTCGGGGCTCATAAAATAATCTTTCACCTTAGAAAAGTTAATAGAGCCATCTTCGTTGGTTATATCTTGAGCTGCAAATTCACCATATTCAGAAACAAAGTTTTCTGTAAATGTGTCATAATCAAAGCCACCATCTTCATTCATGAAAGTGCTATCTTGGAAAATAGCTTTGTTTTCATGTTCGCTATTTTCTTGAAAGCTTTCTTCATCGGCTGATCCTGCATTTAGGTCAAATTTATCTTCTTCTTCACCTGTTTCAGATTTTGAGCCAAAGTGGTTCCACAAGCCAAATCTTGAGGCAACATCAATGGTGCTTATATAACTCATGGCACATTTCCTTCGTGTCAATAAAACTATTAACAGCTAAAATGCAATTACTGTGCCAATCATCTTGGGTAATTTTGTTTGATATCTATAATTTATAAAAAATCATTGCGTATTTTTAGATTGTGTGGTAACTATATCTTTATGAAAAATATATTGTTACATATCTTATTTAACAACACAGCCAACCGTTGGTGGCGTGCCTAGTCGCGCATATATTCTTTTTTAAAAATCCCACATTGTTATTTTAATTTGCTTAAGTCTTTTTACTTAAGTATCCTTGCCTATAGATTTATAAATTGCAGAGTACTAAGCCATGAATGAAGCCCTTATTACACCATCAGGTATTAATATTAAACGTAATATCACCACTTTGTGTTTTAATGATAACCTTAACTTTTTGCTAGAAAGATTAAATAGCGAAAAGGGAGTGTTTTTATCATCAGGAACAGAATATCCAGGGCGTTATTCAAGATGGGAAATTGGCTTTGTAAACCCGCCCGTTGAGTTGGTGGCATATAATGGTAAGGTTGAGATTAATGCTCTTAATAAAAAAGGTGCGTTGATTAATGAAATGCTTTTATCAGCATTAAAGAGTGATGATTTCTCTACTAAAAAGTCTGGCAAAAATTTAATTTGTAAAATTAAATCGTCTAAAAAAGTTTTTACCGAAGAAGAAAGAAGTAAACAGCCATCTTCATTTAGTGTGTTGCGTAAAATTTATGATGCTCTTGCTTGTAATCAAGATGAGTTTTTGGGAATGTATGGCTCATTTGGTTATGATTTGTTGTTTGAGTTTCAACCAATAAAGCTAAAGCATAAAAGAAGCGATGACGATAAATTATTCCATCTATATTTGCCTGATTGTGTTTACGTGGTTGATAGACGTAAAGAAACCGCATTTTGCTTTGATTATAATTTTGCTAAAGATGGCGTTGATACAACAGATGTAGATGTAAATCCATTTAAGTTATGTGATCATAAAATCCCAAGTGAAAAATCTATTAAGGTAGAAACAAATTTATCTGATGAAGAATATGCCTCGATGGTAGAAAAAGCTAAAGAATCTATGGCTAGAGGTGATATATTTGAGTTAGTGTTAAGCCGCGAGTTTTCTGGAATATATAATAAAGAACCATCTGACTTATATCATAAAATAACCGAGATAAACCCATCTCCATATCAATTTATGATAAATTTGGGTGAAGAATATTTAGTCGGTGCATCTCCAGAGATGTTTGTTAGGGTTAATGGCAAAAGGGTTGAGACTTGCCCAATATCTGGGACTATCAAACGTGGTTATAACCCAATTGAAGATGCAAACCGCATTAAAACTTTGCTTAACTCTGACAAAGATGAAGTTGAGCTGACTATGTGTACCGACGTTGATAGAAACGATAAGTCACGCATTTGTGAGGCTGGTTCGGTTAACCTCTTAGGGCGTAGGCAAATTGAAACTTATAAAGGTTTGTTCCACACGGTTGACCATGTTGAAGGTTATTTGCGTGATGAGTTTGACATGTTTGATGCCTTTTTATCGCACATGTGGGCAGTAACTTTAATGGGTTCTCCTAAAACCATGGCATCAAAATTGATTGAAGAAATGGAAAGTTCATCAAGACGTTGGTATGGTGGGGCGATTGGAGCTTTGCTCTTTAATGGCTCATGTAACACAGGTATTACCATTCGTACAGTTTCATTAAAAGATGGCCACGCAAAATATAGAGTAGGGGCTAGCTTGGTGTATGATTCTGAAGGCTTTGATGAAGCAAATGAGACTAAGACTAAAGCTAATTCATTCTTTAGCTTGTTAGGCGATAATAGCACTAATGCTCAAAAGCCTGTTTATCAGATTTCTGATTGTGGTAAGGGTAAAAAAGTTATCGTGATTGATAATGAAGATTCCTTTGTGCATACATTATGCAACTATTTTAGGCAAACAGGAGCTGAGGTTGTAACCTTCCGCCATGGCATTAAGCCAAAAGAGATTATGGCGCACAAGCCAGATTTGATTTTGCATTCACCAGGGCCTGCCAGACCGTCAGATTTTGGTGTGCCAGATTTGGTGCGTGGCTTAGCCGAATATGGTGTGGCTCAGTTTGGCGTGTGTTTGGGGTTGCAAGGTATGGTAGAAGCCTTTGGTGGCTCGATTTATCAGCTTGAAACCCCAAGACAAGGCAAAATCTGGACAATCAGTCATGAAAACAAAGGCATATTCACAGGTGTGCCTTCACCAGCTAAAGTTGGTGCTTATCACTCTTTAACCGCATCGTTAGATGATTTCCCTGATTGCTTAGAAATTACAGCTCGTAATGAAACTGGACTTGTGATGGGGATTAAACATAAAACATTGCCAATTTCAGCGGTGCAATTCCACCCAGAATCAATTATGAGCATGGAAGGATTTGCAGGTATTAAAATAATTGAGAATGTTATAAAGGGGCTGATTTAATGGAATGTTTGTTAAAAAAGGTTCTTAAAGGCGAGGTCTTATCTAAGCCAGAAGCTGGCGAATTGATGAATTATTTTATGAGTGGTGAAGCTGTGCCAGAAAAAACGGCCGCAATATTGGGCGCGTTAGCGGTTAGGGGCGAAACTTATGAAGAAATAGCTGGATTTGCCGAAACTATGCGGGCTAAGGCGAATAAGATTGAGATTAAAGATAAAAACGCTATCGATTTGTGCGGAACTGGCGGTGATGGTGCAGGAATTTTTAATGTTTCAACCTGTGTGTCATTTGTGGCGGCTGGTGCGGGTATAACAGTTGCAAAACATGGTAATCGCTCCGTCTCTAGCAAAAGCGGTAGTGCCGATGTTCTAGGTGAGTTGGGCATTAAGGCAGAAAGCACTCCTGAGGAAACTAAGGCTAATATTGATAATAAAGCAATAGGCTTTATGTTTGCTCCACTTTATCACCCAGCGATGAAATATATCGGTCCTGTGCGTAAGGCAATTGGTGCTCCAACTGTGTTTAATATTTTAGGTCCATTGTGCAACCCAGCCTCAGTCACCCGTCAGGTGCTAGGGGTTTATGATGCCAAAAAATGTGAAAATATGGCAAAAGCATTGCAAAGTCTTGGCTCAAAAAATGTAATGATTATTCATTCTGATGATGGGCTTGATGAGCTTAGTTTGTCTGCCCCATCAACCATTTATCACCTCAAAGATGATAAAATTGTTAACTATAAAATCAATCCGCAAGAGCTTGGCTTTAAGTCTGCCTCATTTGCAGAGATTGGTGGAGGTGATGCATCGGTAAATGCTAGGATTATAACCGAAGTGCTAAATGGTAAAAAATCTGCTTCTTATGATATGGTAGTGTTGAACTCTATCCCTGCTTTAATAGTTGGGGGTAAGGCAACTGACTTTATGGAAGCTAAAGAGCTAGCAATAAATATTATTGATAGTGGCAAGGCTAAAGAAGCATTAGAGAGGATAAAAGCATGAGCGATTTTTTAGATAAAATTAAGATGGTTAAGATTATCGAGAACTCTAGAAGAATGCCTGCTCCGCTTCCTTTTATAGAATTGTTTGATGGCAAATCTCCTCGCATCATTGCCGAGGTGAAAAACGCTAGCCCATCACTAGGGCAAATTGCTAATCATGACCCTGTTGATACAGCTAAAGGATATTTAGAAAACGGAGCTTCAGCAGTGTCTGTGCTAACAGAATGTGAATATTTTGCAGGCAAGCCTCAATATGTGAGGGATGTGCGGGCTAATATTCCAACAGCTCCAATTTTGCAAAAAGACTTTTTTATAGATAAAGAGCAAATTTGTGAGGCTAGAAGCTTGGGTGCTAGTGCAATTTTGTTAATTGTGGCAATGCTAAGTGAAGATAAATTAAAAGAATTATATGATTTTGCATGTTCGCTCGGTTTAACTGCCTTAGTTGAGGTGCATTCTGAGCCAGAGATGGAGGTTGCACTCAAAATTGGGGCAAAGCTAATCGGGGTGAATAATCGTAATTTGCAGAATATGCAAATCTCGTTAGATGTGTCTCGCTACTTGGCAAAATATGCTGATAAAGCAACCTTGATTTGCGAGAGCGGAATTAAAACTTATGCCGAAGTAAAAGAGCTGTTTGCTCTTGGCTATAAAGGTTTTTTAATTGGTACATCATTTATGCATACTAGTAACCCACCATATGCTTTGAAAGAGTTTTTGGAGCAATAAAATGGTTAAGGTTAAAGTTTGCGGAATAACCAATTTTGAAGATGCTAAATTAGCTTGTGATCTGTGGGCATATGCGTTGGGTTTTATATTCTATGCAAAAAGCCCTCGTTACATAACGCCACAAGATGCAGGGGCTATTATTAAGCATCTGCCAAGTGAGGTTAAAAAAGTAGGGGTGTTTGTAAATGCTTCTTACGATGAGCTAATTGAGGCTAAAGAGCAAAGCGGAATAGATTTATTCCAGCTCCATGGTGACGAAACAATTGAGCTATGTGAGAAACTTGGTCGAGATAATGTGATAAAAGCCTTTAGGGGGCAGGCTCAAGATTATGGTGATTTGTTCGCCTATTTAGTCGATGCCGATGTTAAAGGTGAATATGGCGGAACTGGCAAAACCTGTGATTGGGATAAGGCGATAAAGGCTAAAGATTATGGTAATTTAATTTTATCAGGCGGGTTGAACCCAGATAATATTAAATCTGCAATAAATGAAGTTGAGCCATTTGCGGTTGATGTTTCTAGCGGGTTAGAAAAATCGCACGGTATTAAAGATAAAGCAAAAATGATAAGTTTTTTTGAAAATATAAAAGGTGAAATCAATGGATAAAAACAATAACGATAATCTGCCGAATAAAGACGGATATTATGGCGCTTATGGTGGGAGGTACGTTCCAGATACTTTGTATGCTCCATTAAGAGAGATTGAAATCGCTTTTAGAAAATATGCTTATAATGATGAGTTTAACAAAGAGCTCGAAGGCTTGATGCAAGATTTTGTTGGGCGTGAAACTCCTCTTTATTATGCAAAAAGACTAACCGAGAAATTGGGCGGTGCTAAAATCTATTTGAAAAGAGAAGATTTAGCTCATACAGGTGCTCATAAAATTAACAATGCCGTAGGGCAGATATTGCTCGCTAAAGCAATTGGTAAAACCCGCATTGTTGCAGAAACTGGTGCTGGTCAGCATGGTGTGGCAACCGCGGCTGTTGCCGCTCATTTCGGCATGGAATGCGTGGTTTATATGGGAGCAGAAGATGTTAAGCGTCAAGCTCCAAATGTTAGGCGTATGGAGCTTTTAGGGGCTAAGGTTGCACCAGTTGAAAATGGGCAAAAGACTTTGAAAGATGCCGTGAGTGAGGCTATGCGTGATTGGGTTACTAATGTAGATAATACATATTATTTACTGGGGTCAGCTTTGGGGCCTCATCCATATCCTATGATTGTGCGTCATTTTCAGTCTTGCATTGGCAGAGAAGCTAAAAAACAAATCTTAATCCACGAAGGTAGGTTGCCAGATACGATTGTTGCTTGCGTTGGCGGTGGTAGTAACTCAATTGGTATATTTTCTGGTTTCTTGGGTGATAAGTCAGTTGATTTAATCGGGGTGGAAGCTGGTGGAACATCATCTAATCTTGGTATGCATGCAGCTCGCTTTGCTGGCGGACAAATTGGTGTGTTCCAAGGGATGAAGAGCTATTTGTTGCAAGATGAAGATGGGCAAATTGCCGATACAGCAAGTATTTCAGCAGGGCTTGATTATGCTTCTGTTGGTCCAGAACATGCTTATTTGCGTGATTTGAAACGTGCAACTTATACCTATATTCGTGATGAAGAAGCTTATAATGCATTTTGCGCATTGTCACAATATGAGGGGATTATTCCTGCGTTAGAAAGCTCTCATGCTGTGGCTCATGCCATGAAGATTGCTCCTAATATGGATAAGAGCCGTATTATTATTGTGAATTTATCAGGGCGTGGCGATAAAGATATGGGCATAATTGAAAATTATGAAAAGGGATTAAAATAATGAGTATCAGAGAAACATTACTTGATTTGCAAAAACAAGGCAAAAAAGCTTTTATTCCTTTTGTAGCTGCGGGTTATCCTAACCTTGATGATACTAAAGAATTGTTGTTTGATTTAGAAAAGGTTGGGGCTGATATCATTGAGCTTGGGATTCCTTTTTCTGATCCTGTGGCTGATGGTGTGACTATCCAAAAAGCTTATCATGAAGCGTTAGAAAAAGGTGCACGTACCGATGCGGTTTTAGAAATGTTAAAATCTGCCAGAGATGCAGGGCTAAAAGTGCCTGTGGTTCTGTTCTCTTACTTAAACCCTGTTTATAAACGCACCTATGAGGGCTTTATCAAGCAAGCACAACAAGCCGGAGCAAATGGTGCTTTGATTGTAGATTTGCCACCTGAGGAAGCTAAAGAATATTGCGCAAAAGCTAAAGAACTTGGTTTTGAAACCGTGTTTTTATGCTCACCAACAACAGATGCACAAAGAGTGCTAGAGATTGATGAGCTTTCAACTGGTTTTGTTTATTATGTAGCTCGCAAGGGTATGACTGGTGCTCGTGATGATTTGCCACAAGAAGTTATCGACGGGCTAAAAGATATTAGAGGTAAGGTAAAATCGCCATTAGCGGTTGGCTTTGGTATTTCAAAACCAGAGCATGCGCAAAAGCTAAAACCATATGCTGATGCAATTGTAGTTGGTAGTGCGATTGTTGCCTTGTCCGAAGCTAATCATAATGAAGCAGTTAAATTAGCTGAAAGCATAGCCAAAGCCTGTGCTTAAAACATGATTGTTTGTATTGAAGATAATGTTTGATAAAAAAAATTACTTATAAAAAGATTTTTTGTTGACATTATTTTCAATTCAAGCAAACTAAAAAGGTATTTACGGAGAAATTTTATGAAAAAAGCACAAGTTCTCAGCCTTCTAGTCCTAGTAGTGATTGTACTAATTACTGCTAATGCGGGGCTGTGCTAATTTCACAAGATTTCTTTTAGAATTCACCCCGCCTAGAAATAGACGGGGTTTTTTATTATTCGGTGGTTTTTTTTAGCTAAATTAAGTAAATTATAATCTCCGACTAATATAAAGATTTTAACTTTGGGTTTAATTTAAAATATATAAAGGTCACGATGAAAAAGACAGGCGCAAAAATTATTGTAGATACCTTGATTGAACAAGGTGTTGATGTGGTTTTCGGTTATCCAGGTGGGGCAATTTTGCCACTTTATGACGAGTTGTTCCGTCATCAAGATAAGATTAAACATATTTTGGTGCGTCATGAGCAAGCCGCTCTTCATGCGGCTGCTGGTTATGCTAGGGCAACTGGCAAAGCTGGTGTGGCAATCGTTACATCTGGCCCAGGAGCAACGAATGCGATAACCGGTATTGCCGACGCAAATTTAGATGCAACACCACTTGTTTGTATCTCTGGCCAAGTTCACACGTCTTTAATCGGTAGAGAAGCTTTTCAAGAAGCTGACGTTGTTGGTGTAACTCGCTCTGTTACTAAGCATAATTACATCGTAAAAGATATTAAAAAAGTGAGTCACACCTTAAAAGAAGCTTTTTACTTGGCTACAACTGGTCGCCCAGGTGCAATTGTGGTTGA
>QKFK01000212.1 GCA_003252195.1 Rhodospirillales bacterium | reverse complement strand
GCGTATCTCTTCAATTAGTTCTTATTAACTTGTCAAATAACTAAATTTGGGACAAACCGTCCCGTGCCTTCTTCGCTTCCGTCCCGAAGACAAGACTGTTTCTATACCCACCAATAAACATTGTCAAACACTTTTTTCAAAAAAGTTGATTTTTTTTAGTTATCAACATTTATGGGTGTTTTGGTAAGACTATAACGGCCTATTTCAAACTTGATTTTTAGATTATATATACATTTAAATTATAAATTCAATAATTATTTAAATCTTAACATTGTTTTTACTTAGGACTTGTACTATTAACGTCAGAATTAATACTTTTAATGCAAAGAACTTGGAAATACCAATGAGACTCTTGAAAAAACAAATAATCAACAATAAAAAAGACGCTGTTTGCCAGCGATTACACACAATCAAACAACATTCAAAGGCAGTTAAATCCTATGTAAATGTTAAGTTAGATGAAAAACCTATGCTCAAGTTTTCATTAGCTGGTTGCATATGTGGAATCGCAGTTGCAGTAACGATTCCATTAATTCCAAGCTCTAGTACAGCATCGTTTCCAACTGAAGCTTCTATTAAAGAAACCGTTATTAACAATGAATATACCGACTTCTATCCTGAAGAAGAGAGAATCGTTGGAGATGTTGAAGAAGCCGACATGGGTATGGCCAACAAAAACATTGATAAAGAAGATGACAAGAACCTTAATCACCATGCTCTAACCAACAAAATCATTGATAAAAGCAAGAAAACTCAAGAGTTTACATCTATGCTTGGCAGAATGGGTAGACTCGCATCAAATGTTTATACTGTGAAAAAAGGGCAGACATTATCTACAATACTAAACGAATCTGGCGTTTCTAAAGATGACGCTCATAACGCTTTTGTTGCTCTGCGCAAAATTTATGACCCTAAAAAGATAAGAATCGGCCAAGAAGTTAACCTAACAGTATTTTTTGATTCATCCACAGGCGAGTCTGAGCTTTTAAAACTCTCTATTGAACCATCTGAAGTGGAGTCTTTTATAGTTAAGAAGGCTGAAGACAGAACATTTACAGCTTCTGTTGATAAACTTCCATTAAAAAGCATTATAAATCGTAAGACAGGCGTTATTAACGTTAGTCTATTAGAATCAGCAAGGAATGCAGGTGTTCCTACAGCTATTGCAGCTCAAATGATTAAAACACTATCTAACGCGATTGATTTTAGAAGAGATATACGCAAAGGCGATTCTTTTGAGGTCTTATACGAAACAGAGCAAAGCAAAAATGCAAAAATTACTATCCCTGGTAAGATTATGTACATATCTCTTACAACAAGGGGACAGAAGATTGCTCTATATTCTTATACAGATACGAATGGTTTTTCTGACTTTTATGACGAAAAAGGGCACTCTGTTCGCAAAACACTATCTAAAAACCCTTTAAATATGAGAGCAAGAATCACTTCACCTTATGGTTGGAGACGTCACCCTGTATTAGGTTATAAGCGTATGCACTGGGGTGTTGATTATGGTGTTAGAGTCGGAACCGCTGTTTATGCTGGTGGAGATGGATATGTAGCAGAAAAAGGTCGTAAAGGCTCTTATGGTAAATATTTAAGGATTCGCCACAATTCTCGTTATTCAACAGCTTATGCACACTTAAACGGATGGAAAAGCACATTACGAGTAGGTCAAAGAGTTAAAAAGGGCGACTTGGTAGCTTATAGTGGAAACACAGGTCGTTCAACTGGCCCTCACCTACATTATGAAATCATTGATAATGGCGTCAGAGTAAACCCACTTAAAGTGCGTATAGCAACAGGCGGTGAATTAAACAAGAATGAAATGGCTAAATATAAGACCGTAGTAGCTAATGTAAAAGAAACCAACGTAGCTATGACTACCCAAAACAAAGACAAAGATGCGATGCCACAAAAGCTAGCTCAAATTATCAATAAAGATAAGAAAAGCTAGAGATAACTTCCTATCAAAACGAAAGAACCTGTCATATGGCAGGTTTTTTTATGTTTTGAGTGCAACACTAATAGTATAGATGCAGAAGAGAATCCTGCCCGACAGAAAAACTCTAGAAGCTAGTGGTTTGGCAATAACACCTGTTCAGCTAGTGGACGTTTATGCTCATATAAACTGAATAATTTAACTTACTTGAGCAAACGATGTCATAAAACACAATTGGTACGCAATCTTTAATGCGAGCATGATATGACTTGCAGTAATAGATTTATAAAAAATTCCTCAAAATTGAAAACGTAAGATATTGCGCAAAGAATGATTTTAATGTAATATTTGTGAGTCGTTAGATTACTTAAATAATTAAAAATATACCAAAACAAAGGTAAGAGATGGAAACACTATACAATGCTA
>QKFK01000222.1 GCA_003252195.1 Rhodospirillales bacterium | reverse complement strand
TTGGCCGTATTTTTATGGGTGGAGTAGTAATTGATAAATCTGGATCTTATTATGGTCTTGCATTGCCAGATGGCGTTATTGTTGATGATAAAGGTGGTTTACCAGGTAAAGCTCTGCCAAGTGGAGTGGCTTATGACAATGATGGTAAAATAGTAGGTAATGTAATTCCGCAACGAAATGTATTCTCATTAGAAGGAAAAGAAAAAGGGCGTATTTTATACAACGGTAAAGTTGTGGCCAAAGTAGCAGATGAGGTTGGTAAGCTATATCCAGACGGCTCAGTAGGTAAAAGAGAAGCTTTTATAATCCCACGTACTGCTATTGTTGACTCAAATGGAAATGTAGTTGGTTTTGTGGCTATTAATGGCGATATTATATCAAAATTGGGCGATAAAATAGGGCGAATAATGCCAGAAGGATACGCCGTTAGTGATGCTGGTAAAAACATAGGAGGCGCAGCTCCTGTTGGCGTAGTATTAAATAAAGAGGGCAACGTAATAGGTAGCTCAACTTTTGACGGTAAGGTTATAGATTATAACAAGGACGAACTTGGTGTTGCATTGCCAGATGGTAGTGTTATTGATAAAAATGGCACGGTGATTGGAAAAGTTATAAAAATTGGCTCTTCTGTGATAAAAAATAACGGTGATTTTGCTGGATATGTGGATTATAGAGCGAAAGTTATTTCGTCAGAGGGAAAAGAGGTTGGCTCTGTAAAAGAAAATGGTATATTTATTGATATTGACGGAAAAATTGCAGGTAATATACTAAGTGGCGTCTATAGTTTAGGGGATTAGAATATTTTGAGGATTTTTGTAAAAGCAATAAAAAACGATATAGTTAGCATCTTGCTTTCTATAATGTTTTTTTATGGCTTAACAAACCCTGCGTTCGCCCAAAGAGTTGGCCGTCCTGCCGTTGATTTTAGTGGTAATTTCATCGGCTTTATCTTGCCAGATGGTAGCGTTGTTAATGAAGAAAATAACAAAATTGGTTCATTATATTCGGATATTTATGTAATAGATAAAGACAAAAATATTATTGGTGGTATTTCTCCAAATGGATTGGTTATAGCTAATGATAGAAAATATCTTGGTATGGTTAAAGCCGATGGTTCGGTAAGATTGCCAAGTGGAAAAATAGTTGGTCAAATTACCCCAAACGGACAAGCCATTGATAATACTGGTAAAGTTTTGGGCGTTGCTATTAATTCTGGATCTGTAGTTGATTATACAGGCAATATCATTGGCAGAATAGATGATGCAGGTTCTTTTGTTGATAATAGGGGTAAAAAAGCAGGTTATGCTTTGGCAGATGGTTCGGTTTATTTGTTTTCAACCGTTACTGATGAACCAGATAGATTGATTGGTGAGATATTAAAAACAGGGACGGTGGTTTCTTCTTTAGGTAATGCTATCGGATTAGGCTTGCCAAGCGGTGTAGTTGTTGATTTGCAGAATAAGCCAATAGGAAAATTAATTGCAGGTGGTGTTGCTGTAAATAACGATGGAAAAGTAATTGGCTCAATTTCAAAAACAGGACTAATGGTTCTTAATGAAGGATTTTTGGGTGGACTTGCTCGTTTAGATGGAAGAGTTTGGGATAAAAGTGAAAAATCTGTAGCTAAAATAATAAATAGTGGTGACGCTTTAGCCGAAAATGGCTCTGTATTAGGTCACATTATAGAAGTTGGTGGGGCTGTTGTAGATTTGAACGGTGTCTTTTTAGGACGTTTGTTCCCGAATGGAATAGTAAAAAACACCAAGGGTGAAGAGCTTGGAACAATAGGTGTTAATGGATATGTTTTTGATGCATCTAGAAATATCATTGGTGGACTAGTTAAACAAGGTGCTGCTATTGATAATTTTGGTAAGGTTGTTGCGCATGTTATGCCTAATGGCGAAGCGGTTGATAACGAAGGAAGGGTTGTCGCTAAGCAAATGCCAAACGGTGATTTGCTGAATTCTAGAGGTGAATTAATAGGTAGTGTGGCAGATGTTAATAAGATAGTTTTAGATGCGTTAATAAGATAGTTTTAGATGCCGCAGCAAATAGTGTTAGCGCGGTTAGAAGCGATGCCTCTTATGATGATGGTGGCAGAGTGGGTGGTTATCTTGCTCCATCTGGTTTAGCTTTTACAACAGGAGGCACAATAAAAGGTTATGGCGTGTCTCTTGATCCAATAGTTGATGATTACGGACATGTGTTAGCTAGAGTTTCAGAAAAAGGAGAAGTTTTAGCCGCAGATGGTAAGGTTCTTGGTAAAGTCGTTGCTTTTGGTGAGTATATTGATGAAAAAGGCGCTCATAAAGGTGGCCTGATAACTAAAGCGCCAGTGCTTGATGATAGAGGCAAATTGCTTGGCTATTCAACCTATAATGGAACAATAGTCGACACGAAAGGCTCTCTACTTGGCAAGGCTTTGTATGATCAAATTGTTGTAAAAACTAATAATCTTGTTTCAGCAGATAGAATGCCAACAATCGGTAGTATTGTAGATGGTGGTGTTGCCGTTGTTAATGGTAAAGAAGTTGTTGGGCGCTACCGTGTTGATGGAAAAATAGCCGATGAAAATGGGGCTGTTGTTGGCAATGTTGCTGATGATAGAACAATTATTTCTGCTAGTGGCTCTATAATTGGCTCTTTGATAAAGGGTGATGCGGTTATCGGAGATTCATGCAAATTTATTGGGACTTTAAGTGCAGATGGAAAAGTCTATAATTCAAGGCGTGGAGTATCAGGGTCTGTTCTTACGAATGGAGAGGTTGTGGATGATGCTTTTTCTGTTATTGGTGCTGTTGTAAAAAGAGGCACAGTTATAGATTATAAAGGAAAGCTTTTAGGCCGTGTAAGACCAGATGGCAAAGTTATGGACTTAGCTAACAATATTTTAGGGTGCGTTCTTCCGAGCAAAGATGTTAGTGATTTAAGTGGCAAAAAACTTGGTGGTGTTACGCCTAGAGGGAATATAATTGACAAAACAGGCGCTATGATTGGTAGAGTTTTGTATGATGGTATAGCCATTGATAATGAAAGTCGTATTATTGGTCATGTTGTTCCAAATGGAGACGTTTTTGATGAAAAAGGAATTTATTTAGGCTCTGTTGTGCGTCGCGGAATGGTGCTTGGCAAGGATGGCAAATTTATAGGTAGAGTTCTGGCTGATGGAACGATTATAGACTTTAATGGAAATAAGATTGGCAAAAGTTTGCCTGATGGAACTGTTGTCGATAATGAAGGCAATAAAATCGGTAAAGTATTATTTGATGAATTTGTTAAAGATGACAATGGAAATATAGTAGGGCGTATTACTGCAGACGGTAGTGTTGTAGATTTAAAAGGCAATATAATTGGTTCTGTTGATGGAAATGGTAATGTTAAATCTCCAGATGGAAAGATAATAGGTAGAGCCACCACAGATAATTTTGTAAGAGATGCTAGTGGTAAAGTTATAGGTAAAGTTCTGGCTGATGGAACTGTTGTGAATGATGCGGGCGAAGTAATAGGTAAAGTTTTATCCAACGGTAAAGCTGTCGATAAAGACGGAAAAGAAATCGGGCAATCATCTCAAGAAAGTAAGGCTGGGCAAGAATTTAATGGTCGACTAATAAGAGATAAAAACGGCAAGGTAATTGGTCGGGTTTTAGAAGATGGTACCGTTGTTGACCTTAAAGGCAATGTTATTGGTAAAATTCGTCCAGATGGTTTGGTCGTTGATGAATATGGCAATATAGTTGGTTATGCAGATGGTGTTAGTGTTGTTAAAGATAAAAATGGAAACATTATCGGTGTAGTTAATCCAGATGGAACCGTAACTGATGCTTATGGAAATGTGATTGGTAAGGTACTTCCTGATGGTTCTGTTGTAGATGGTAATGGTAATGTTATAGGACGAGTTTTTGGCGGAGAAAATCTTGTAAGAGACGAAAATGGTAATGTAATAGGTATTGTATTGCCAGATGGAACCGTGGTTGATGCAGATGGAAATCCAATTGGTAAGGTTAATGAAAACGGCGAATTGGTTGATGAAAACGGCAAGGTTATTGGCTATAGTGGTAAGGCAAAAGTTGTAAGAGATGAGAATGGCCGTGTTATTGGCACAATTGATAAAAGTGGCAATGTTGTAGATAAAAACGGTAAGGTAATTGGTCGAGTTAAAAATGGCGTAGTTGTAGATAGTAAAGGCCGAATAATAGCTAGTGCCGATGGGAAACCTCTTGCGAGAGATAAAGATGGAAACCCAATTGGTGTTATTAATGATGATGGCTCTGTTACTGATGCAAACGGAGATAATATCGGGCAGTTGACATCTACAGGTGATATTGTAGATAAAAATGGAAATGTTATCGGTTATCCAGACTTTGTTCCGTTTGTTGAAGTTAATTTGCCTAGCACAGAAGATGTTACCCGAGAAGCTGAAGAGTTAGCGGCAATTGAACGCGAAAAAGAAAAAGAAGCGGCTGCAGCAGCTGCAGCTGCAGCTGAAAATGCATCATCAGATAATACAAGTGATAATGAAGATGGTGGTTTGGGCGGAATAGATATGAGTAAATTCGGCAACATACGCAATTCAATGGCTATAACTCCAAAAGGAGATCTTATCGGAACAATATTAAAAAATGGCGATATTATTGATAAAAACGGTAAAAAAGTTGGATATGTAGATGAGAATGGAGTTGCTTATAATCTTAAAGGAGATGTTATTGGTATTGAAGATCCTACCATAGATCCTGAAGAATATGGTGACAAAGACAAGGTTGAAAATTATGTTCCTTTAGGGGGGGGGGCTTTAGGCGGCGGTGGAGCTGGTTCTGCCTATGGTTCTGGCGGCTCATCAGGCGGCGGTTTCTATGGTTTGGGCGGTTCTTCTGGTGTTGATGTAAAGTATGAGACGCAACGCTTGCAGGCACTAGTGCAAGCACAGACTTTACGCAGAGCAAACATGGGTATAGGTTCTGTAAGGTCGTCATATAAGAATAAGAAAAACTTTACAGGAATGCAAAACGATTGGGTGCCAGCTGGTATAATTAAAAACACATCTACATGGAAAGTTGATATGTCTAGAGTTCTGACCGCGGATAAACCAATACCAGTTGTTTTGGTTAGCTCTGTGGATTCACGTTTCTCGGATGTTCCTGTTATAGGTATGGTTGAGCGAAATGTTTATGGCGGTGATGGTAGAACAGTGATTATTCCAGCAGGCTCTAAAATGCGTGGAATGGTCTCTGGCGGTGGAGAAGATGTTGGCTCTGCTCCTAAAATCAATATTATTTGGGAGAGAATTATTCGCCCAGATGGCGGTGCATTTAAGCTTGAAGAGGCATATTCGGCAGATTCAATGGGTCGAGGCGGTGTTCCTGGTTACCTTGATAGACAGTTGATGCAAAAATATGGTGTAGGCGCTCTTGTGTCAGCAGTTTCATCTGGTGTTAAGATTCTGACAGCTGGAGCTTTGATGGGTCAGAAAAAAGTTGACGCAGATGGCAATGAAATTTCTGATGAAAAATCTGATGCTATCAAAGAAGCCATAGAAGACTTTGGCGATAGTATGGACGATGTGTTTAGTGGTGTAATGGAAGATACTAATGGTATTATTCCTGTGTTGTTTATTCCTACTGGAACAAGATTAAATGTGTATACTAAAGAAGATTTGTGGCTAAGAAGTGAAACTGACCTTACTGAAGATGATAAAGATAAGGGTCTGTTAGATGAAGATGACTTTAGAGATGGTAATGTAGAAACAGACGGTGTTGCAGGACAAAATGTGCAGGCAGAAGATCAAAGTGGCTACTACGATCCTAATAAAGAAGACGGTTCTTCTACATCAACAACAGGACAGGCTCAACAAAATCAACAAGGTGGTAATGCTTTACTTGATTCTTCTAACTTGAATTCGTCGACATCTCCTTCGCAGGCGGTTGTCGTTCCTCCAGCAAGTAGTAGTTATTCGACTACAACTTCTACGCCTTCTGCATCGACATCATCTACAAGCACGCCAACATCATCATACAGTAGTTCGGAAGAAACATCTGATGATGTGCCTGCATTGTTTTAGTTGGAAAAATAATAATAACGTATTAGTATTATTATAGAAAATTTTGGAGTTATACTAAGCTAATGAGTTTTTATGTTCTTGAATCAGTGTTAAGGCCTCTGTCATATTGGTATAACCAAGATAATGTTGAAGAGGTTGTTGTAAACCACCCAGGCGAGGTTTGGTTGCGCTTGAGAGGTAAGCGTGCTCATCCTTGGGCTTGTCAAAAAGACCCTAAGCTTACTAGAAACTATCTAGTAGATTTGTTGTATATTATTGCCAATACATATGAATTGCCATTTGATCCAGAAAGAGGAACTCCTGTTGTATATGCAACTCTTCCTGGAGATCACCGTTTTTCAGCTATAGCGGGCAGAAACGTAATGTATGACCATGAAGATTTAACAGGTGGTATTGCTTTAGCTATTCGTGTTCACTCAGATTCAGTTAGTTTTGGTTTGCAGGATTATGGGCTTAAACAAGGTGAAATTCTTAAAAAGATTAACCCATTAAAGAGAATTAAAGATCCAGATGATCCTTATGAACGTTTGATGTTAAGTATTAAAAGAGGAGACCACGTTTTAGTTAGTGGTGCTACCGCTACAGGTAAAACTACATTCTTAAATAACTTGCTTAATATTTTAGATGTTCATAAAAGGGTTATTACCGTTGAGGATACTCGAGAGTTAATAGTTCCTCACCCTAATAGAGTTCACTTGACATTGTCTCGTACTGAGCAAACTAACAAGTTAGATTATCCTAAGATTATTGACTTGGTTGTGCGTTTTACTCCAGACGCTATTATTGGGGGTGAGATTTCGACTGCAAATGCTGGAGCATTGTGGGAGCTTATGGGTTCTGGTCACGATAACTGTTTTGCAACAATCCACGCTGAAAATTCAGAAGCGGCTTATAAAGCATTTACGGATCGTATTTTGCACTCATACCCAACGATTGATAGAGCAAAAACAATTGCTGAGATGAAAGAAAAGCTACGGGTTGTGCAGATTAATCGTGATGGTAACATAAGAGCGGTTACTGAGGTTACATAGTTTTAGTAATAGAGCATTGTTTTATAATAAAGAGGTATATAGGAATGAAGAATTTTCAGTTTTTTACGTTTGGCGGTTTCCAGTTATGGGGAGATTTGTTCTATTCATGTGGCTGGAGAATTCAACAAAATTTCTGGTCAAAGAAATGCCGTTTGCTAGATGCATGGAATATTAGGCGTTTTGCTGGAACTTACGATGAATGTAAGGCTCAGTTTGAGGTAATTAAAGAAGCTTATGAGCTAAAAGATGACGTAAAAGAGCTTGTTGTAATGATGCATGGCTTATCAAGAACTAGATGCATTTTTAATAAAATGGCAAAAGAGTTACAAGCAGATGGTTTTGATACTTATTTAGCAAATTACCCAAGCATGAGAGCAGATATAGATCATCATGTTGAGCAGTTTAAAGTTTTAATGCTCTCTAGCTTTGTGGGCAAAAAGCTTTATTTTGTAACACACTCTTTAGGCGGAATAATTTTAAGAAAGCTTTTGAATGATCCAGAAATCATTAATGCAAAATTTGATATAAAACGCATTGTGCAGATAGCTCCTCCAAATCAGGGGTCACAACTTTCTATAATGATTGGTAAGGTTGGTTTGTTAAGGAAGATAATGGGACCAAGTTTAGCTGATTTGAATCCTGAAAATATGATAGATTTTCCTAAATTCCCAGAAGAAATAGAGTTTGGTATAATATCTGGTTATAAAGACGATGATGGGGTTGGTTATAACAGAAAATTATCTGGAGATAATGATGGTGTTGTTACTGTTGATGAAACTATGTTAGATGGGGCAAAGGCAACTTATAAAATCAGAACAATACATACGTTTATTTGCGCTAACAAATCTGTAATAGCTGCAGTAAAAAGATTCTTTACTAAAGGAAGTTTTACAGTTAGTCGTAAAACAAAGAAATAGATTCTATGTACAAAATTTAAAGTCCCTTGAAATTTCAAGGGGCTTTTTTTTTATGTTGAGGGGATTGTTGCGGCTTTAATCTATTGTTTTTATTGGTGTGTAATATTTCTGTAACAAAAGTCATTTTTAAGTTTTAGAGTTTTATCTAATAAAAACAAAGGCTTGCAGCTGTAATGCTTGATACCTTGCTAAATGGAAGTAATTGAATCAAAAAACTGTCACAATTCTAAGATTATTTTTATAATATGATATATTCTGAGAAATAAGATTTTACGGCGGGTAGAATGTTTAAGAATTTTAAGTTTTATATTGTGCTTTTTGCGGTAGCAGGAATATTTGGTTTTACTGATATCGGAAACATTTTATCTTCTAAATATATGACGATATTTAATGTCTTATTGTTGGGTGGTGTTTTGGCAGTAGCATATTTTAAGATAGGTAGCCCAATGAGTGCGTTAAATAATAAAGACAAAGGGCATAGCAGGAGTGTTAAAGATGATGAACGCTAAAAGTTTTACAAAGATAAAGCAATCTGCGATGGATAATAAACACTCTTTATTGTTTGTGTTTATCGTTGCGCTTACGCTGCTTGTCCCTGCTACAGGTTTTGCTGGTATTGAAGATTGTAAAAACCCTGCAACATTAGGTGATGAATTTGCTGCTAATTGTTATTTGTGTGGATTGTTCAAAACAATCTTTAATGCAGTTAGCTCAATGTCTATTAATGTTTTTAATGCGGTGCAATCAGGTTGCCAAACCTTAATTGCAATTGGTTTGGGTGTGTGGTTGGCAATAACTTTGCTTAAGCAACTTTCTTCATTAACCCCAATTGATCCTATGGACATGTTAAAAGGGATTGGCGGTCAGATTTTTAGATGTTTGTTTGCGTTGGCCTTTTTGTCATCATCAATGAATGCTTTTGGATATTTGATAACCCCAGTTGCAACAAGTGGTTTTAATTTTGCTACAGCAATTGCAGATTCTACCTCCACAAGTCAATTTGTATGTACTGCCGACACATCAGGTGTAAATTCAAGTGGAGCATTTGATAGTAGCATGGGTATAGCAATGATTTGTATGATACAAGGTGTGCAAAAAGAGCTCGCTCAAGGTATGTCAATTGGTTCGTCTGTTTCATGTGTTGCATGGGAAGATGGTATATTGCCTAATATCGCTTTGTGGTTTGATGGTAAGGTTATATATGTGGCATGTGTAGTCTATTTATTGGTGTTCCCTTTCTATCTTATCGATGCAGCGGTGCGGTTGGGTGTCGTTGGTGCTATGCTTCCAGTGTTGATAACGGCGTGGGCTTTCCCCGCTACTGCAAAAGAGTTCCCTGGTAAAGGTTGGAGTATGCTTTTGCAATCAATATTCACTTTTATATCAATATCGTTAATCTTGGCTCTTAATATGCAGATGATGAAAGCAGCATTGGGGCCAGACGTGGATGCCGCGTATAATGCGAATGATATTGTTGCATTAGGAAAAGCATTAGATTCAGGTGGTACAGGCTTCTTAAAGGTTCTTGCTGTATGTATCTTTGGCTTTAAGCTAATTCAGCAATCTTCAGATTTAGCAAACCACTTTTCTGGAGCAAGTTTCGGTCATGGAATTGGTTCTAGTATAGGTGCTATGGCGGCTAGTACAGTAATGAAGCCCGTTAAATCAGCTGGTAATGCTATCGGAGGGGCTGCCAAAAAAGTTGCTAAATCAAGTGTGAAAGCAGCGGGGCGTTCTATGATTGGCTCTTATCGTGAGGGCAGAGAAAAAAGACAAGAAGCGAGAAGTGAGGCAAAAGCTCAAAGAGCATTTAACCGTACAGATGCTGGTAAACAAGCTTTGTTAGATAAAAATAACGAGAATACGAAAAATACTCAAAAGATGAGTAATAGTGGTAGATTGTACGATGATAAGAAAACGGCTCTTGGTAAAGGTATTCAGAATTTGCGTATGGGTATTGATAACGCGGCATATTCTACTAAACAAGGAGCTAAATCTGTTTCGCAAATGGTTGATAAAAAACTTGAGAGCACGGCAGTTGGTCGTTCGGTTAAATGGCATGGAAATCAAGCCGGTAAAATGGTTAAGGCTGTTGCCGGTGGAGCAAAAGATGGACTTAAACAAGGAGTTAAGGTTCAACTTGGCATGAAGGAAGATGAATAATGATATGGCTTGCAGATAAATTTAAGATATTAAAGGTGATTATGGTGATTCTCGCCATGAGCATCTGTTTATCTGCTTGTGAAAATAGTGAACCAACAGGTGAAGTGAAATCTAGTAAAGAAATTAGCGATGAAGCCAAAACATCAACGTGGCAAGCTAGTATGTTTTATATGGTTTATAAATCAGCGGGTATTCTTGCAACAGGTGTTTATTCAAGAGTAAGTGCTGGTTCGGCAAACTTTATCGGTGTTCTGCTTGGTTTATGGATAGCTTTCAAATTATTAGGTCACCTGAGTTCATTAAAACCTGTAGATCCTGCAGAATTTTGGACGATGGTATTGCAGCGAATGTTTGTCTGCGCCCTTTGTGCCGCAATGGTAAAAACTGCTGATGACATGATGTGGACATTGAATACGTTTGTATTTCCACTGTTTACGGCGTTTATTGAATTTGCAGATGCTATATTAAATGGTCAAGGCGGCGTATGCCATTTGGCGGCAGGAAGTACGGAGGTTTCTGCTACTTCTGGTTTCCCCGCAGGACCAGGTCAGGCAATTGAATGTATGATAAATGCATTACACCAAAAACTATGTATGGGTATGGCATTAGGAGCCAGACTAATTACGGCTAAAGATAGTACCGTAATGGGTGTAATTGCCGGAATATTGATTATTATAGCATATGTGGTTATAGATTTGGTGTTCCCTTTCTATCTAATAGATACAGCAGTAAGAATGGGTCTGGTGTTAGCTTTGCTTCCTGCGTTAATAATCTGCTACGCATTCCCTTCTACCAAAAGCTATCCCACAACGGCGTTGAAGGTTTTCTTAAATACGGGTGGGCAAATAGCGATGATGTGTATAATGCTGGAGCTCTCATCTGGAGTTTTAGTAGATTATGTAAATACAAATTTCCCATATGTTCTAGATCCT
>QKFK01000111.1 GCA_003252195.1 Rhodospirillales bacterium | reverse complement strand
TTATATTAAAGCAAAAATAAATATGGTGGCTGGTGGCTTTAATAACAATCCTAAACCTAATGTTAAAGTGCTTGTAGAAGATAAAATGGGAAAAGAGCTGCTTAATAAATTATTGAATGGGGAAGAGATAAAAAGGAAATATAATATAAAAATAGAGATTACTAATGGTGATGGGGTTATTAAAACGCTTGCTAATAATGTTCCCAAAGCACTAAAGGATTTTGTGTTGTTACCAGATGGAGATATGAAAAAGAAAATTAAAGAGGGAAATAATGTTGTCTTCTTACCAGGGCATAGTGCTCCAGAAACATTTTTATACAAGTTTCTGTTTTTATTGCCTGAAGAGCATGTTTTTTGGGAAAATGCATCTTTATTTGATAAAAATGCTTGTTTTAATGGTTATGTTGATAAAGATACTGAAAAAGATCACAAAAAATGGGTTTCTGCTGTAAAGAATCAGTTAAACAATAGCCAATTTACGTTTAATAATTTTTTATCAGCCTCAATAAAACTATGGAAATTAGAATGTAAAAGTGACCGCTGTAACTTTTTATCTGCTTTTGATAATGCATGTATGTATTCTGGAAAATACTACTGAAATTTATATTGATGTTTGCGGGGAGATTGGGTGCTCCCGTTTTGCGGGTCCTCCTCGCGTCGTAGGGTTCAAACTTGTTGTTTGAACCAACTATCCGCCCGAACACTTATGGTTCGAGTATTTCCCTGTTTTCTAAGAATTCACACAAAAAAAAGAGCCAAGCGTTAAGCCGGCTCATTTTTTTTATAATTGGTAGGGGCGGGGAGACTCGAACTCCCAAGGTTTTTGAGTCCACTGCGTCTACCAGTTCCGCCACACCCCCACATTTGTTTAGCGTGACAAAGAGGTTTATAATATTTTTTTATATTGTTAGTCAATAACTATTTTTAACTTATTTTGCAATTTGGTTTAAAAAGCATTTAATCTGAGTTATCATTTAATGCATTTTGTCGGAAACATCTGATTAATAGTGAGGGATTACAATGAAAAAAGTAAAATTTATGTGCACTGCTTTTAGAGACGGCTTTCAATCTGTTTATGGAGCTCGTGTGCTAACTAAAGATTTTATGCCAGCCGTTGCCGCTGCTAAAGAAGCAGGGATTACATGGTTTGAAGCTGGTGGTGGAGCTCGTTTCCAATCGCTTTATTTTTATTGTAATGAAGATGCTTTTGACATGATGGATGAATTCCGCAAGGTTGCTGGCCCTGATGCTGACTTGCAGACTCTGGCTCGTGGTACGAATGTGGTGGGATTGGAATCACAATCAAGTGATGTGATTAAGCTTCATGCTCAAATGTTTAAAAAGCATGGTATGACAACTATTCGTAATTTTGATGCTCTTAATGATGTAAATAATCTTATTTATAGTGGTCAATGTATTGTTGATGCTGGGTTAAAGCACCAAGTTTGTGTTTCTATGATGGCATTGCCTCCTGGTTGTGAAGGTGCTCATACTCCAGATTTTTATGAAGATAGATTAAAGAAAATTATCGACTCAGGTTTGCCATTTGACTCAGTGTGTTTTAAAGATGCCTCTGGTACATCTGTTCCTAAGGTGGTTTATGAAACAATTAAACGTGCTAGAAAAATCCTCCCTTCAGAAACATTAATCGATTTCCACACTCATGAAACTGCTGGTGCAAGTATTGCATGCTATTTAGCTGCTTTAGATGCTGGTGCAGATGCAATCGACCTATCTATGGCTCCTTGTTCTGGTGGTACATGTCAGCCAGATATTGTAACTATGTGGCACGCCTTACGTGGTAGCGAATATAGCTTAGATATTGATATTGAAAAAGTGCTCAAAGCAGAGGAAGTGTTTAAAGATTGTATGAAAGATTACTTCTTGCCTCCAGAGGCTTGTGCTGTGGAGCCAACTATTCCGTGGAACCCAATGCCAGGTGGTGCTTTAACTGCTAACACACAAATGCTTCGTGATAATGGCATTATGGATAAATATGTAGAAATATCTCGTGCTATGGGTGATGCCGTTAGAAAAGGTGGTTTTGGTACGTCTGTTACTCCTGTGTCACAATTCTATTTCCAACAAGCTTTTAACAATGTGATGTTTGGAGAGTGGAAAAAGATTGCTGATGGTTATGGTAAGATGGTTTTGGGGTATTTTGGTAAAACCCCTGTTGAGCCAGACCCAGAAGTTGTAAAGCTTGCTTCAGAGCAATTAGGCTTGCCTCCAACAACTAAAACACCATTAGAAATTAATGACGCAGATCCTAAAAAAGGCTTAGGCCCTGCAAGAAAGAGGTTGGAAGAAGCTAAGCTCCCAATAAGTGATGAGAATCTATTTATCTCTGCTGCGTGTGGTGATAAGGGTATTGATTTCTTACTTGGTAAGGCAAAGGTTAGTGTGCGTTATAATGAAGCTCCTAAACCAGCCGTAGAAGCACCAAAAGCATCTGTTGGTGAATATACTGTGATGGTTGAAGGTCGCCCATTTGAGGTTGCGATTAAAGACGGAGTTGCTGTGGTTAATGGTAGAGAATTCAAAACAGACATTAAAGCTGGCTTTGATAAATCTGCTCCTGCTGCCGCTCCAGTTGCCCCTGCTTCTAAAACCGCAGTTAAAGCCCCAATGCCAGGTGTAGTTAGAAAAATTCTGGTTGCTCAAGGTGCAGAGGTTAAAGAAAAGCAAGCTCTTATCATTATTGAAGCAATGAAGATGGAAGTTGAAATTACGGCTCCTGCTTCAGGTAAAGTTGCCTCAATTGATGTGCAGGTTGGGCAACAAATTGCTGGCGATGCTAAAGTTGCAACAATTGGCTAATAAATCAGGAGAATTAGTATGAATTTAACCGATATTACTAACGGCTCTCTGATTGAGGTTGGAGAATCTATATCTGTAGTAGGGTTGTCTATTGTTTTTGTAACTCTTATGTTAATCAGCTTGTTTGTGGCATTTGTGCCTTATATCTTAAAGCTCATTAATAAGATATATCCAGAAAAGGTTGGGCATGCTCACCATGAAGAAGCTATGCCATCTTTGATGGACGAGAGAGAACAAATAGCAGCGGCAATCGCTCTTGCGTATAATGCTGGTCAAAAATAGTTGGGAGAATTATTGAAATGGATATGTTTAGTCAATTCTTAGGTTCTACTGGCTTTTATAATATGACTAGCGGTAACCTTATTATGATTTTAGTGGGT
>QKFK01000115.1 GCA_003252195.1 Rhodospirillales bacterium | reverse complement strand
TATCTTTTGTTTTGTTTACGAATAAAACCATTTTGGCCTCTTTTCTTCTGCTTTCACTACTTTTACAAAATTAGGAAAAATCGTAGCGATGTAATTTCTCCGTCAATACATATGCTAAAACCGTGCCAAAATATAAAGTTGCTTAAAAATAAGGGAAAACAAGGTGTTTTGAGAGTGAAGGTGATGTATTGTGTAAACAAAAAGCTAATAAGGAACTGTTTGCGTCATATTGCTATGTTTGGTAGGAAAAAATTGCCTCTTTTACAAAGGCTTATTTAAAGATAATATAAAATAAGTTGTTTTATTTTTTTGAGATGTTAGGTATCTTGTTAGAAATAATTCTTTTGCTAAAGAAAGGCGTGTTATCTTGATAAAAGTTGAAGGTGGAAATTCGGTTAGCTCGACCAGCTCTAGTAAAAAGAGCGAAAAGAAAAGCTCTGCTTCAGGGGTTTCTTTTTCTTCTTTTTTAAGCGGAACAGCAGAGGCTGATGAGGCTGCGATAG
Source organism: Rhodospirillales bacterium (assembly GCA_003252195.1). Lineage (GTDB taxonomy): Bacteria > Pseudomonadota > Alphaproteobacteria > QKFK01 > SZUA-500 > SZUA-500. The sequence continues at coordinate 1,886 of QKFK01000115.1, read as the reverse complement.
TTGATAATACTACAGCTATGAGCGGTGTTAATGCGCTATTTATGACACAAATGGTTGATGAAACTGATGTTGATAAAGAAAAAAGGCGTAAACTCATTAAAAGAGGTGAGACTATTTTAGATAAGTTAGAAAAGTTGAGGCAGGATCTTTTAACTGGGGCTATATCTAAAAGTGAGTTGATTGAGTTAGCTCAGTTTGTTCGTGCCGCAAGAGAGAAGCCAACAGACCCAAGATTGTCAGCAATTTTGGATGAAATTGAGCTTAGAGCTGAGGTTGAATTGGCTAAATTATCAAGAAAGTAGAAAGACTTACAGAATAAAAAAACATTAGAAATGTATAAAAATCTTTTTTGTTGTTTAATTTTGGTTTATTCTGTATAAATGTTGCAATATTTTTTAGGCTTTTAATAGGAGAAGCTCCTCATGACAACAAAAGAAGTATTATTGCCACCAGATTACAGACCATCTGAAGAAGAAGAATATATGTGTGATCTTCAGACAGAGTATTTTAGACGTAAATTGGTAGACTGGAAAAAAGAGTTGTTAGAACTATCTGAAGAAACTATTGATGAAATGGTTAGAGAAGGTGGTTTGTCTGCTCCTGATCTTGCAGATAGAGCATCAGCTGAGACTGACAAAGCTTTAGAACTTCGTACACGTGATAGAGCTAGAAAGTTGATTATTAAGATTGATGAAGCGCTAAGAAGAGTTGATGAAGGATCATATGGATATTGTGAAGAAACAGGCGATCCTATTGGTATTGACCGTTTAGAGGCTCGTCCTATCGCTACTTTGAGCGTTGAAGCACAAGAAAGACATGAAAGAAAAGAAAGAACTTACAACGACGATTTTTAGTAGTTCATTTTTTATTTTTAAGTAAATTAAAGGCGCCGGTATTTCCGGCGTTTTTGTTAGTAAAGTAGGTCGTTATGGAAAGAAAAGAGATTGTATTGGCTTCGGCTTCTCCTCGCAGGCTGAGTTTGTTAGAGCAGATTAAAGTTTACCCTGATATTGTTGATCCATCAGATATTGATGAAAGCATCTTAAAAGATGAGCCCGCTACGTCTTATGCTAGACGTATGGCAGTACAAAAAGCTGAATTAGCAGAAAAGAAACACAGCGGAAAATTGATTGTAGCGGCTGATACCGTAGTCGCATGTGGCAGAAGAATACTTGGTAAGCCAGAAAATGAAATAGAGGCTCGTAAATTTTTAGAGCTATTGTCGGGGCGTTCACATAGAGTTTTGGGCGGTGTGTGCGTTGTAGATAAAGATGGTAAGAAAACTATGCGCGTTGTAACAACTAAGGTATCTTTTAAGCATTTGTCACATGAAGATATAAATAATTATATTTTATCTAAAGAGTGGGAAGGTAAAGCAGGGGGATATGCTATTCAAGGGCTTGCTGGGGCTTTTGTGAAAAAAATTGTTGGCTCTTATTCTAATGTAGTTGGACTGCCTTTGTTTGAAATTAATGCCCTGTTACAAGGAGTAGGTGTCCGTCCTCAAATATAGGTGTTTGCATGTTAAATCTCGATCAAATTATAATTAGCACAAATTGTTGGGAGAGCGTGATTGCTGGTTTTGCTGGTGGCAGGTTGGCTTTGTTTGAGGTCAATTATAAATATGGATTTAGCGAAGATTCAATCTATGTAGGAAGAATTTCTAAAACATATAATACTCCAGACGGAGAAAAAGCATATTTTGTAGATTTAGGCTGTAATAATCAAGGTTTTTGGAAAAATCGTAGAGATATGCGTGTTATAACCTCAAGTGGACTAACGGATAAAATATTTGAGGGGCAAAAGGCTTTGTTCCAAGTTTCTTCAGTGCCGCAAGATGATAAAAATGTAGTGTTAGATAGTGAGGTTAAGCTAGCGGGAAACTT
>QKFK01000124.1 GCA_003252195.1 Rhodospirillales bacterium | reverse complement strand
TCTAGCATAGACATCAGCTGGCAACATTGAGCCAACTAAATTCCCCAAGTGTTTAACTCCGTTAATATATGGTAATGCACTGGTTACTAGAATTTTTGCCATGTTAGTTTGTCCTTCATAATAATTATCAATTCTTGTTCGTTTATAAGAAACGACTTAAAAAATTAATCTGATATAGAATAAGGTCAAGCTAAACTTTGCATTTTACTTAAATTTTTATTGTTTTTTTGCTGTTTAATGTTTGAAACTTAACTAAAAAGCCGATAGGATTTATAAGCAAAGATTATTTAATAACATCAAGGACTTTGATTTTAAGATGAATTACAATACAAGCAGAAAGCATAGTGCGGGTTTTACGTTGGTTGAACTTTCCATCGTATTGGTTTTAATCGGGCTCATTATTGGCGGCGTTCTTAAAGGACAAGAGCTTATTGCTAGCACTCGCCTTAAAATGACCGTAAGCCAGTGGGACGCAGTAAAAGCTGCTATTAACACCTTCCAAGATAAATATGTAGCCCTACCTGGTGACTACGCATCTGCATCAACATTCATCAACAAAGATGCCCCAAATGGCGACGGTAACGGAATTATTGGTTCAACCTCTGTTGTTACAAGCTTCGATGCTTCTGTTGGCATGAACTCAGCTTCTGTAAACGAATCCGAAGCTGCATGGAAGCACCTTTCTGACGCTGGATTAATTTCATCAGTAGATAAAATTGGCTCTTCATATGTTTTACCTGGTAGAGTAGCTGGTAGTTCATTCTTTATATATTATGGCAATTATGGTGATAAAACTGGTCACTGGTTAAGATTACAAGCTGGTGGAGCAGCAGGAAACCCTGCAATGCCTGCATTATCGCCTAAAGAAGCTGGCGAAATTGACCGCAAATTTGACAATGGTTCATTTAACAGTGGTTCTATCCAATCAGGCTCAGCAGGTAGTGGCAAATGCTCAATTGACAACGCAACCTCTGCCTCAAAAACCTGCATAACCTTATTTGAATTGCTTTAATAGCATCTATGATAAAAAGGCTTGCCTTTGCAGGCCTTTTTTATTTTATAAGAGGATTTAATGGCAAATACAGAAGTCAATAAGAATGCCCGCATTGGTGATGCTTTAGTTGAAATGGGGCTTATTTCTAAAGACCAATTACAAGTAGCCCTAGTTCAAAAAAAACATTCTGATAAACGCTTAGGTGAAATTCTAGTCGAACTAGGCTTTATTACTGAGCATGCCTTATCGGCTTTTTTATCAGATAGCTCTGGATATGAAACTTTTAAGCTTGATAGCGCGATTATTGACCCTGTCGCAATTAAATATATCTCAAGAGATGAAGCAATTCGCTACCGTGTTTTCCCAATATCGTTTAATGAAAACAACCTCCGCCTTGCAATGGCAGATATCTATGATGTATTAGTCTTAGATCAAATTCGCCGAAGACTCCCAGAGGGTGCTAGCATATCTCCACAAGTTGCAGGAGACAAAGAAATAAACGATGCCATAGATCATTATTATGGTCATGAGTTATCTATCGATGGCATATTAAAAGAGCTTGATGGTGAAGTAAAACAAGGCAACAACCTTAATAGCTCAAAATCGTATCAACACCCTGTTATTAGGTTAGTTAACGCTGTATTGCACGATGCCGTAAAACTAAAAGCATCTGACGTTCACTTCGAGCCAGAAGGTAACTTCTTGCGTATTCGTTACCGTATCGATGGGATTATGAGCCAAATCCGCACCATTCACAAAGAACATTGGTCGGCCATATCTCACCGCCTAAAAATTATGTCTGGCATGAACATTGCCGATAAGTTAAATCCTCAAGATGGTCGTATCAGCCTTAATTTAGATAACCGCCAAATTGACTTTAGGGTTTCATCTATCCCTACTATTCACGGTGAAAATATTGTTATGCGTATTCTAGACCGTAACAGCATGATGGTTAATATTAACTCTCTAGGATTTTCAGATACCCATGTATCTACGTTAAAAGAATTAGTTAGAAAGCCAGAAGGTATTTTTATTGTTACAGGACCAACGGGCTCTGGTAAAACCACCACCTTATATGCATTAATCAGCCATATTAACTCGCTTGATATTAATGTAATGACTTTAGAAGACCCTGTAGAATATGAGATGTCGTTAGTTAGACAATCTCAAATTAGGTCAGGCACAAATATGAACTTTGCCGAAGGTATCCGCTCTATGCTTCGCCAAGACCCAGATGTTATGCTAGTTGGTGAAATAAGAGACGCCGATACAGCAACAATGGCTCTTCGTGCTGCGATGACAGGCCACCAAATTTACACCACATTACACGCTAACGATGCGGTGGGCACATTCCCTCGTTTGGTTGATTTAGGGTTAAAGCCATCACTAATGGCAGGTAATATTATTGGTATTGTTGCTCAAAGGCTCGCTCGTAAATTATGCAACTCATGCAAAAAGACGATAAAAGCAAGCGCCGAAGAATGTCGCATAATGGGCTTTGACGAGAAAAACCCTCCAGAAATCGCTGTAGCATGTGGTTGTGATGAGTGTAGAGGAACAGGCTATGCAGGACGTGTTGCCGTGGCAGAAATATTGCCTTTAAGAATGGAAATAAATGATCTTTTAATTGAAGATGCTCCAATTAGCCAAATCCGTAAAGCTGCCAGAAAATACGGCTATCTGCCAATGGCATTTGATGGCAGAGACAAAGTATTAGAAAAATCTATATCTATTGATAGCCTTATTAAAGCCGTTGATATAACCCCTTTAAGTGATAGTGAGGCCTAATGCCATCATTTTCTTATAAAGGGGTAAACGATAATGGCAAAATTATCCGCGGGCATATGCAAGCAGATAACGAGCTAGATTTATATCAATTATTACAATTATCACAAATTGAGCTTATATCTTCTAAAGAGCATAAAGAACATTTATCGCTCGATGTTTATAAAAAAATAAAAAACCAAGATATTATTCAATTATGTCTTCACTTACACCAAATGCTCAAAGCAGGCATTCCGTTTTTAGATAGCCTAAAAGATGTTAGAGACAGCAGTGATAACACCCATCTGCGTGATGTCTTAACTGGTGTATATAAAAAAATCGAAACAGGCTCTTCCTTAAGTGAGGCTTTTGGGGCGTATCCAAAAATATTTGGCACTGTGTTTGTTTCATTAATTTCGGTTGGTGAAGAAAGCGGTCATTTAAGTGATACATTTGCTCATTTGTTAGAACATTTAAAATGGAAAGATCGCACTTACTCTAAAATTAAGCAAGCCTCCATATACCCTATGGTGATGATGGTTGTATTATTTGGCATATTTTATATGATGATGACCTTTGTTGTGCCTGAGCTCATCACATTCTTAAAATCAATCGGGCAAGAACTGCCAATGGTTACGCTTGCATTAATTGCATTGTCCGAATTTGTTGTTAAGTATAAATGGCTGATTTTGGCATCACCATTATTTATATTCTTTATAATCAAGCTAGTTAATTCTTCTGAGAAATTGTCATACTGGAAGGACTATTTTTTATTACAAATACCAGTCTTTGGCAAAATCAGACAAAAGATATCTCTATCACGTTTTACACACTTTTTTGCATTAATGTTCCAAAGTGGTGTACCAATGCTAAAATGCCTAAAAACCGCATCTCAAGTGCTTGATAATCGCTACATGAAAGATAATATCGAGCTAGTTTATGAGGCTGTGCGCTCGGGCGAGGCTTTATCTGTTGCTTTATCCAAGTGGGCATCATTCCCACCATTAGTGATAAGAATGGTAAAGATTGGTGAAGACAGCGGAAGACTAGATGAAACATTAGATAATGTAACAGATTTTTATGATAATGATGTGAATGAAAGCATTGCCAGAATGATTGCATTAATGGCGCCTGCTTTAATCATTGTTGCGGGTAGTTTTATGCTCTGGATTATCGTTGGTGTATTTGGACCATTATACGATTCATTCCAGAATTTAGGCATATAGATAAGGAGAATTAATTTTGCTGAACAATTTATTTAACAATCAGTCAAAAACCGCCTTTATCGTTAATGTTGGCGATGAATATTCTCATGTTACCTATTTATTAGATGGCAAGATCATTCGCAATTGGTATCTAGAAGCTGAGATAGAAGACTTTGATGACCAAGTAAAAAGCATCTTCTCATTAGATAAAAAAGCAAAAGTATATTTGCTTATAAATAGCCTTGAACAATTTTATAAAAATGAAAAACTCCCTGTTGTTAACAAGCTCAATCAAAGAAAGATGATTAACAAAAAACTACAAATGAGCTTTAGCGATGATTTATGCAAAGTTGCCGTAGCTGGTGATTTTGATGAAACAGGACATAAAAGGGATTACATATTTGCAGGCATTGCTTATTCAGATGACTTGAAAAGATGGCTCGGAATTAGTGATAAACTACACAATCCATTTGGAGGAATATATTTACTCCCACTAGAAGCAATGAAGATAAACTCCAAATTAGCTGGTCGTGCCTCATATTCTAAAGGCGAACACAAATGGAGCTTGCTTCTTATTGTGTCTGGCGATGGTTCTTTGCGCCATATCATTAACAAAAATGGTAAAATGGTTCTAACCAGACTAACCTCAAATATTATGCGCCTTAATAACACAGATTTGTCTGAACAGGTGCAAAAAGACATCAAAAACACCCTAGGCTATGTAAAACGTATGGGCTATATGAATGGCGATAATTTAGATATCAACTTCCTAGTCCCAGCAACAAAGCAAGCTGATTTTGCCAATATAGAGCTAGAAGAAGCAACTGCTAAAACATACACCCCAAAAGAGCTTGGCACAGCCATTGGCTTAAACATAAAAGAAGAAACCGATACAGATGCCATCATTGCCGCATGGTTTATCAATAATTCTAACTTTAGAAACCATGTATCGTTTGATGATTTTGATGAAAATGATTTTGATATTAGCATTCCGCCAAAAGCAATAAATTATGGTATATGTGTACTATGCGCTCTTTTTGTTTTAGGCGGATTAAAAACAACTATTGCAGAATATATGAGCTACCACAAAGATAGCCAATTATTGCATAATGCCGATGAAGCGATTAACAACGTAGAAAGCATTAGCAATCCAGAGCTTATTAAAATAGCCCATGTTGAAAAAAATCTAACCTCGCAGGTTGGCAGTGAATATTTTGAAACATGGCTAAAGCTAGATAAAATTTTAGGTGCATCTGCCAAAGTTGTTTCATTGCGTTACAAAAAGAACACCATAGATAATTCTGACGATCAATGGGGCGATAAAGAAATAAGAATAGAGGTTGAAATGATGCCAGATTTGTATGACATATCTAAAGCTATGGATATGGCATATGAGATAAAAAAACGCCTTGGCAATGACTTTGCAAAAACAAAAGTATTAATGATTAAAGCCCCGCTTAATATGCTCCCCGAAGACACATATAGTGGCAAATTAGGAAGCAACACATCAAGGTCAGAGGGTTCTGCGCCATATCGTTTTGCTTTTGAAATCAAAGGAGAAGAATAATGAAATACCAGATTTCTCCAGATATTAAAAATAAATACAACCTTGCGATTAACTCTATTGCAATGGTGGCAATTATATTGGTATTAAATTACTTTATATCTCTCGCTATAAACAATTCTCACACCAATGTAACCAACGCAATATCAGAAAAGATGAGCCTCGCACAAAAGGCTAAAATTGATAATGACATGGTGGTAAATTATATAAAAAAATATGGTGATAACAATGACAATGCTCTATCATACCAAGGTAAACTTGCATTAATAAAACAAATAGAAGAAAAAGCGACATCTTCAGGAATTTCTGATATTACATGGTCTATGGGTGCCGTAATTAAATCTGAGATAAATGACTACCGCTTATCTGGATATAAAATTTATGAAACACCAGTTAGACTAAACATTATTTCTGCATCAAAAACAGATATAAACAGCTTTATTTCTGACTTAGCAAAAATAAATTCATCAGCGGTGGTAATAAAACAAGTTATTATGGATATTAAGCCAGAAAATAATACAGATATTTTTTCTGCTGAAATAGAGCTTAGAATTAAGAATTATATAAAAGATTAGGACGCCCACGTTGGTTGCACTAGATGTAAAAAATCTTACGGTTGAATATGACAAAAAACCAATCTTAAAAAACCTTTCTATAGAAATAAAGAAAGATGAGATTTTTGGTTTAATTGGTTGCAACGGCAGTGGCAAAACCACCTTTATTCGTTCAGCATTAGGCTTAACAAAAATCAAGTCTGGCACAGTTCAAATATTTGACCAAGCACCTCAATCAACCAGCGCCAAAAGTTGCTTTAATTATCTGCCAGAAAAATTTATGCCCATGCTTCAACTAAAGGGCTGGGAATATATAAGGTCATTATCTGAATTTTACAACCTCAAATTAGATAAAGATAAAGTATCATACATTGCTCGCAAATTAGATTTTGAGCCCCGCGATTTATCTAAAAACATTGGTAAATTATCTAAAGGCATGCAACAAAAAATTGGCTTAATTGGAGCCTTTGCAATTGACCGTGATTTTTTAATTTTAGATGAACCAATGAGCGGGCTAGACCCATTTGCTAGGGTTAAGCTAAAAGATTATCTTCTTGAATATAAAAACGAGAATAATGCAATATTTTTTAGTTCTCATATTTTAGCAGATGTTGCCGAGATTTGTAATCGTATCGGTGTACTAAAAGATGGAGAATTAATATATGTTGGTGACACCAACAATTTTATATCCATGTATCAAGCTGAAAATTTAGAACGAGCCTTTATCTGCGCTATTTCTTAAAGCAAAACAAATCATTACTTCGCAAAAACCTAAATAGTATCTCACCACAAACAACCATAACCCAAACACATCTCCACGCGTCACAACAAAAATTCTTTGACTTTTTGTTCCTTTTATGTTCTTATGTTTTTGTAAACGCTATATTTGCGTCTAAAGTTAAAAATCAGGGTGTGATTTATGAACAAACTTTTATTTATTTTTACATTATTTTTTACGTTATTAACCTCAAACGCCAAAGCGGAATATTGCTGGATTAAAGAATTTGCCTGTAAAGGTGGCACAGGATATGTGTTTATCCCAGATACTCAATTATGGGAGACTAATAAAGAATATATCGAGCACGATGGTAAAAAATATTTCTTAGACAATGAAATACGACCTATCTTTATTAAAAATGGGCTACCTAAGATTGGTGATAGTGTTGTATTAAACGTAACAACACCATTATATAGCCGCGAAGAAATTTTACAAAATATAGATATATTTAAACACTATAAATCAGGATTAAGAGATTTTACTGAAGCTGGATACGACCACTTAAACAACAGGTATGAGATTTTATATGATTACCCGAATAAAAATAACGGAAACTTCCCAATGCAACCTAATGCTAAGCTAAAAATATTAGCTTATGAGACATTTTCTCATGGTGGTTTTTTAGGTTTATTTGCTGATAAATATCTATTTGCCAAGGTAGAAGTTTTAGATGATGGGGAATATGAATTCTAATTAACATCATCTTTTTATAGCCCTGTTTTAAGCAGGGCTTTTTTATTTTTAAAACAATGGAGACCAAAACATGACAACAATCTATTCTAAAAATCAAAAGGAGCTTTTGAGAAAAATCTTATCTCATACAGAATTAAACAATCCAAGCGATGCTTATAAAATTAGCCATGCTGGCACTAAAGAAAGTGGCTTTTCTGTCGGAACAACGCAGGTTGATTTGCTGTAAATCTAAACAAAAATTCTTTGACATTTTGTTCCTTTTATGTTCTTATGTTTTTGTAAACGCTATATCTGCGTCTAAAGTTAAAAATCTGGGTGTGATTTATGAACAAACTTTTATTTATTTTTACATTATTTTTTACGTTATTAACCTCAAACGCCAAATCTGAATATTGCTGGATTAAAGAATTTGCCTGTAAAGGTGGCACTGGCTATGTGTTTATTCCCAATACTCAGTTATGGGAGACGAATAAAGAATATATCGAGCATGATGGAAAAAAGTATTTCTTTTCAAGTGAGTACAGACCTATATTTAAGAGTGTTGGGCTACCTAAAATAGGAGATGAAGTTGCACTAAATAGCACGACACCTCTATTTGGCAAAGAAGAAATAAATGAAAACATTGATATGTTTAAAAAATATAAAACCGGTATAAGAGATATATCAGAAGGATTTTATGTTCCCGCATATGACCATTATGAAATAGGCTTTACGTTTATTGGCAGGAATGGTGATTACCCAATGCAAATAGGAGCTAAATTAAAGATATTAGGTTATGAGACATTTTCTCATGGTGGTTTTTTAGGTTTGTTTGCTGATAAATATCTGTTTGCCAAGGTAGAAGTTTTAGATGATGGGGAATATAAGTTCTAACCAACATCATCTTTTTATAGCCCTGTTTTAAGCAGGGCTTTTTGTTGCTCTTAAGGAATATCCTTAAGGGCTTTTTTATTTTTAAAACAATGGAGACTATTAAAATGACAACAATCTATTCTAAAAATCAAAAGGAGCTTTTGAGAAAAATCTTATCTCATACAGAGTTAAACAACCCAAGCGACGCTTATAAAATTAGTCATGCTGGCACTAAAGAAAGTGGCTTTTCTGTCGGAACAACGCAGGTGGACTTAAGCAAAAAAGAAGATGATGATGTTTCGGATGTAATTGATAACCTAAAAACTGCCAACGCCACCACCTCAAAAGAAAATTATTTTACGAAAGAAGAGCTTGAAACCTTAAAAAACAATCTTGGTAGCAAGGGCAATCCGAGTGCTTTGTCTGATAAGATAAAGAACAAAGTTTCTGCTACATTACAAACTGAAGCAGGTAAAAAAATAGTGGATAAACTTGATGATGAGCAGTTAGATAAAGTTGTAAATGATGTTAAAACAGCTAGAAACTCCGCTATGAAGAACCCCCGCTATGCAACAGATGCAAAATTTAAGGAATATGTGGATTCTGATGAATTTACCGCTGTTATTGGTGATAATTCTAACCAATATGGAACTCCAAATCGCATGAGTAAATGGCTAGAAGGCTCTGAAACATATACCAACAATAAAGGTGAAAAAGTTAAATTTG
>QKFK01000082.1 GCA_003252195.1 Rhodospirillales bacterium | reverse complement strand
GCGCAACCACAACATGATTCACAACCACCTGCACCACAACCTTCATCAGCTGAAAGTCTCATTTCTACAAATTCCCAGTTGATAAGGCTATCAAGGAATGTTTGTACGAAATCTGGTCTACGGTTTTGGTAATCAAGGTAGTAAGCATGTTCCCAAACATCAACTGTAAGAAGTGGGTTTAAGCCTTTTGCCAAAGGAGTGTCTGCATTAGCTGTTTTAACAATGTGAAGAGAACCATCATCATCTTCTACAAGCCATGCCCAACCGCTACCAAATTGGCTAACAGCTGCATTTTTGAATTCTTCTTTGAATTTTTCAACAGAACCAAAGTTATGCTCTAGTTTTTCTTTGAAATATACTGATGGTTCACCGCCACCGTTTTTCTTCATGCAATTCCAGAAGAAAGTGTGGTTCCATACTTGAGCTGCATTGTTAAAGATAGAAGCTTTTTTTGCGTCATCTGCTGTGCGGATGATAACTTCTTCTAAATGCATTTTTTCGTATTCTGTGCCTTCTGTAAATTTATTCAAATTTGTAACGTAAGCATTATGGTGTTTGCCATAATGGAATTCTAAAGTTTTTTCTGAAATATGTGGTTCAAGAGCCTTCTTGTCATAAGGAAGCTCAGGTAAAATGAAAGACATTTTTTATCTCCTTAAAAAGTTATTAAATTAGTATCTCTGATATGAGATAGTTATATTTATAAATAGTTCAAGCTATGATAACGCATTTTTTGCAGCATTAAAACCTGATAATATGGCTCCCTCCATACAAGACGGAAGTTCTATATTTATCCAGTCGCCAGCAAGGTGCATATTTTTATATGGATTGCTTATATTTTCTCTAATTTCTTGCTGAGTTGGGCTCACATTTATAGTGGCTCTTTTTTCTCTAACAATTTTATATTCTGGCATAAAAGCGGCTACTCGTCCTCTTGCTTTACACACGTCTTTCCAAATCATAGTAGCTAATTCTTCGTCAGAATATTTTAACAATTCATCGGCATTACTAATGGTGGTTGACACAACATTGTTTTTTACAAAAATCCAATGAGCTGTTCCATTTATTAGACCTAAGAAAGAATTGCCCCCAGCTAACTTAGTATCTAAGCTAACTAAGAAATGTGCATTGATAATAGATTTATATTCGCTTGGAGCGTTGATGTCTGGGAAGCTTTTGTTCACGCTCCATGCGGGCAAGGTTGAGATTATTTTATCATTCTTGGCAATGTCTATTTTAGCATCTTTGGCTTTGAATGATTTTATTTCAGATTGTTCAATTTTTATATCTCTAACAGGGCTGTTTTTTATAATATTTACACCGTAATTATGTAGATAATTCTCAATTGGGTTAATTATATCTGTAGATAAATCGTGCTTTACAAAAATCGGGCGGGAGGATAAACCACCTAAAGCAAAAGCTTTTTTCATAATGTTAGCAAAAATTTTGGTTGATGCCTGCTCTGGTGAAATGTTTAGGGCAGATTCACAAAAAGGTTTCCATAAATTATTGATTAGTTTTGAGCCTTTTAGAGTTTCAGATAATGTGCAATTTTTTTCCTCTTTAATTATATTGATTGCGTCAATTATATAATCTTTAGCGGTGGTTTGAGGGATTGTTTTGTTCTTATTAAACAAAAACAATGGTAATGGTCCATTTGATGGTTGTAACAGCCAGCCATAATTTTCTGCAATGTCTAAGAAGGGAAAAACGGCGGGCTTGATATGCTCTAATCCATCTGCTCCGCCACATTTTTTTAGCATATTAAGAAGGTTTTTATTACAGCTCATTATCATATGAGTGCCATTATCTAGGTTTTTATCAAAATTTTTATCATAAAAAGAATAACAACGACCACCAAGATGAGCAGATGCTTCGTATATATATGTGCGTTTGCCCATACCTTTATTGCACAAATAAAATGCAGCCGATAATCCTGCTAATCCTCCGCCGATTATGTGGTAATTAGCGTTACTCATGGTTAATAAAAGGCCTTGAATATGGCAGCAATTTTCTGGAATTTAGATATATATGGGCGAGGGTATAAAATTGCCCAGCCACGTTTTTTCATGGCATCAAAATATAATTTATACAAATTCATCATAATTAGAGCAGGGCGCAATAATTTCATATTAGCAAGATTTATATGTTGTTCTGCTTCTTCAAATTTTTGAGCTGCAATTTTAGCTAGGTCTGTTCGTACTAGAGCAATTTTTGGGTGGTTAATTGCATCTTGAGGGAACTTGGTGCTCACTCCGTGTTTTTCTAATATTTCTTTAGGAGCATAAAGCCTTCCTATTTGAGCGTCCTCATACATATCACGCAAGATGTTAGTTGTTTGTAGTGCATCTCCTAATGATATAGCAAAGGCTTTTACATTGTCGTTATATATGCCGAATATTCTAAGAGATAACATACCAGGGGCTCCTGCAACACCTCTGCAATAGCTAAAATATTTGTTTAGCTCGGGCGCACATATCGGTGTGGGCAAATCCATGGCAACGCCATCAATTAATAAATCAAATTCTTTTTTATCAAGATGATATTCAGTAATAGTTTTTAATAACGCTTCGCCCAAAGGTTTTGAAAAGTGATTTTGTTTATATATTAGCTCAAGCTCAGCTCGCCACTCATCTAGTCGTTTGAACTTGTTTTCAATTTTATCGGGCTCGTCAACAATATCATCTATTTCGCGGCAAAAGGCATATAATGCGTACATAGCCATGCGTTTGTTTTTTGGCAGAATTCTCATTCCCCAATAAAAAGAAGAGCCAGATTTTTTTACAATCTCTTCTGCTAATTTAAAGCAACTTGATATTTCCATTATTGTTCTCTGGTTTGAGTTGTTTTTGTTATTGTAAACAGTCCTCTTATTATACCTTTTATCGAATATAATACACATTCTGTTTTAGATAATTCAACTCTTATCGCAAGCATGTCATTTGAATACAGCTTTTTACATAAAGCTTCTGCCAAAGCAATCATTATAGATACCTCAAGTCTTAGCCCAAGATTTTGAGTGATTTTAGGTAGTGTTTTTGCTTCCTTTAATAAGCCAATAGTGCCATCTAACATACGATTAACTAATTTACGCAAGTTATCAGTCAACTTTTCTTTGTTTAAATCATATTTAGACACACCATATTCTTGCATCCAGTCGCTTGGTAAATAAACCCTGCCTAAACCAATATAATCTTTTTTAATATCTTGCAGATGATTGATGATTTGTAATGCAATACATAACGGGTCTCCACACCAGTGAGTGCTAATAGCCTCATTGTGTAAATCAAGCATATATCTGCCAACGGGGGCCGCAGAGAAACGGCAATAATTGATTAATTGTGCCCAAACCTTATATTCGTATCCTTCTGCATCTTGCCTAAAGGCAATTAAAAGGTCAGTTGCATGTTTAGGGATTACGCCACTTTCTTTTAATGATTGGCGAAGTTTAATCGCCTCTGGTATTTCTTCATCGCTAGAGCCTATTAATACTCTTTCAAGCATATCAAGGCGGTGGATTTTTTCATCAGCTGTTAGTTCAGCGCTATCTGCAATATCATCGCCTAGTCGGGCAAAGTTATAATAAGCAAAAACATGCGGGCGAAGCTTTTTAGGTAATAAAATAGAGCCAACAGGGAAGTTTTCTTCTGTTGATTTTTTTGATTGCTCTATTTTAACTTCGCTTTGGTTCATTTCTGCTCTAGCCAAATCTTGATATTTTCTAAGGCTCTATCGCTATAAGCCTTTTTGCGATCTTTGCCTTTTAATTTACGTCTTTTGCCATTTACAGTTATGGTTGGATCAACAGGAGGGAATAAACCAAAATTAATGTTCATTGGTTGATAAGTGTCTTGGTTGGCATTAACGGTTACATGTGAAAGCATTGCACCTAAAGATGTTGTCTCTGGTGGTAATATTGCTGTCTTTTCTAAAATTTCACATGCGGTGAAATAGCCACATAAATATCCCATAGCTGAGCTTTCTACATATCCTTCGCAGCCAGTTATTTGCCCAGCAAAACGGATATGGGGTTTGCTCTTTAATCTTAATTCGTTATCAAGCAACTGTGGGCTGTTAAGGAAAGTGTTGCGGTGAATACCACCTAATCTGGCAAACTCGGCATTTTCTAACCCTGGTATGGTTCTAAAAATTTCTTTTTGAGCGCCATGTTTCAATTTGGTTTGGAAGCCAACCATGTTGCGTAAAGTATCTGCGGCATTATCTTGGCGAAGTTGAACAACAGCATATGGTTCTTCATTCGGATTGTTAGGGTTTTGTAATCCAACAGGCTTCATCGGGCCAAAAGATAATGTTTCAACGCCACGTTCTGCCATAACCTCAATTGGCAAGCAACCTTCAAAATAAGGTGTGTCTTTTTCCCATTCGTGGAACTCTGCTTTTTCACCATCGATTAGTGCTTGAATGAATTTATAATATTGCTCTTTATTCATAGGGCAGTTGATATAATCTTTGGCGTCGCCTTTGTCATATCTTGATTGATACCACGCAACCGAAAAATCAATTGATTCTTTATAGATAACAGGAGCTATTGCATCAAAGAAAGAGAGTGAATTTCCGCCGATTTCTTCTTTAATGGCGCTTGCTAGCTTTTCAGATGTTAATGGACCACTAGAGATTATACACAAACCATCTTCATCATTTGGTAGAGATGTTACCTCTTCTCTAATTATTTCTACATTGGGGTGGCTAGATAATCTCTCTTGTATTTCTTTAGAAAAACCTTCTCGGTCAACAGCTAATGCACCACCAGCAGGAACACGATGTTTATCAGCTGCAAACATGATTAATGAGCCACATTTGCGAAGCTCTTCATGCATTAAGCCAACCGCATTATACTCAAAATCATCTGAGCGTAATGAGTTTGAACAAACTAGTTCTGCCAAATTCTCAGTCGAGTGAGCAGGGGATTGAACCTTAGGGCGCATTTCATATATGCGCACTTTTATGCCAGCTTCAGCTATTTGCCAAGCGGCTTCACTGCCAGCTAATCCGCCACCAATAATATTAACTATATTGTTTTTTATCTTTACCATGTTTTTTTTCCGGTTATATTTATCTTAATTGATAGCAATTAATTAGAATAAATACACCTGTTTTTTTATTTTGGGGAATAAAATGACCGAAAACACAATTGGACAGTTTCATGGAAAAGTAGAAGAGCCATTCGAGCTTAAATGGTGGATGGTAGCTCTTGTCTTAGTATTAGCTTATCACTTAGTCAATTATATGGTGAGAAGATATATCAGAAATAAAAATGCTAAATTTGTATCACCATTAGAATTATCTCAGAGATTTAAAAATGATGAAGATTTTCTTTTGATAGATGTAAGCGTTAAAAACCCAATCTATGAAAGTATTGGCTATATTGATGGTTCTGTATTTATACCAGCACCAGAGCTTGAAAAAAAATTAGATTCTAATTTTGCAGAATTATTAGAACATAAAGACACAAATATAATTTTAGCAGATATGAAAGAAGAAAAATCATATCATTTAGCTAAGGTGATGGCTAAATATGGTTTTACTAATGTAGAAGTTTTAACAGGCGGTGTTGTCGGTTGGATAAGAGCTGGCTTAGATGTTAAACGAAAAAATGCTTAAAAAAAGAGCCCCATGATGGGGCTTTTTTTATTTCTTAAGTTCTTTGAGGGCTGCATTAAAAGCATCATCTATATTATCAACAACTTTATAAAGTTTTTTGTGCTCTTTTTCAGCAAATCCTGTGCTAATAACCAGATTAAAAGTTTCAATTAATTTATCATAATATCCGTCAATGTTTACGATTATTAAGAGTTTCTGGAAATTTTCATTCTGGCGCAATGCTATAAATTCAAAGATATCAACCATAGTGCCAAAACCACCAGGAAGAAGAATAAATGCATCTGATAGCTCACGCATTCTCTTTTTGCGAGATAGCATATCAGGAACGATTTCTAGTTGAGATATTCCGCTAAAACTATTCTCTCCATCGTTGCTTTCTTTGGGCATAATACCAATTATATACGCCTCTTTTTCAGCGGCTCCTTCGGCAACGGCTCCCATCATGCCATGGCTTCCCCCCTCATATACGAGGTTAAAGCCATTTTCTCCAATCATTGAGCCAAGTTTTTTGGCTTCTTTGGTGAATATTTGTTTTTTGCCAGCTCTAGTGCCACAATAAACGCAAATACTTTTATGTTCTCTCATATAACTAACTTTCATTGTTACGATGATGTATTAACGAATATACACCAATAATCTTATATATGTCATCAATTAAAAAATTCACAGGCATTAAAATGCTATTACATTTTATATATAGTTTGTGCTAGTTTGTTTGTGATATGGAATATATATGCAAAAAAAATATATATAGCTATCTGTTAGCTTTTTTAATAACGCTTTGTTTTATAACGATTGCGACGCCTTCTTATGCCTTTGATTTAGATTCTTTGTTGGGTGATGAAGAGGTTGATCCTTCATTCAAGGATTTGCTTGGAGAAGATGAGTTGCCAATGATTGGCGATAGCGATGTAAAAAGAGAAAAGGCTGCATCTAAGCTAGATCAAAAAGATAAAAAAAACATACCAGTTGTTCGTAAAGAAAATAAAGAAGAGCCTAATGCTGAGGCTAAGGTTGAGGCAAAACCTGTGGCTAAAAAAACAGCTGTGGTTGAAGAAAAAAAGCCAGAAGAAAAAGCCGCTGTAGATAAAGACAAAGGATTTATTCCCAAAGTTTTAGACGATTTAAATATCTTTTCTAGCGATGGGAAGGATACCCAAAAAGAAGAAAAAACAGTTAAAAAAGAAGTTAAAACTGAAGATGCAGGAGGGGTTGTTCCTGGTCTTTTAGAGTCTTTAGGTGGAGGAGACGACTTAAGCTCTGCAGTTAATCAGAAAAATGAAGACGATTTAACAGATGTTGATTTGGGGGCTATTGAGCCTGTTGAACCACAAGCAGGAGAAAAACAGATATCTGCTGCTCCTAAGTCTAGAATTCAGAAACTTTCTGCTGGTGGGGCGACGGTGGGGCGACAACGCAAGCTAAATCTTCTTCTTCAGAAGATGATTTTATGTTTCCAGATAGTATGGAAAGTTTTGGTAGTGATGATGGCGGTTCTAGTGATGTTGTGCCATTGTCACAAAGAGAAGGTGGCGCGACTTCAGTTCCTAGCGTGGGTGCTCAAGCAACATCTGCACCAGATTT
Source organism: Rhodospirillales bacterium (assembly GCA_003252195.1). Classification (GTDB taxonomy): domain Bacteria; phylum Pseudomonadota; class Alphaproteobacteria; order QKFK01; family SZUA-500; genus SZUA-500. The sequence continues at coordinate 9,817 of QKFK01000082.1, read as the reverse complement.
AGGTGGTAAAAAACGTAGTAAATCTGGGGAATATCTACCACCACCAACATATGGTACTAATGCAGGCTTGTTTAATGTTGCTAATGTGATGTTAAAGATGAATGTTGAGCAGGTGGTTTCGACGCTTAAAACAGCTGGTTTTGTTCAAACCATAGTTAATAAAGATATTCCTAACTTTGTTAAGTGGAAGAATGAAGTTAAATGCCAAAGTTTTGGTGAAGTGGTTTATGAAAAACTCGCTTATTGTATTAGAGAAGTGGCTAAAAGAGATGGGCACGAATATATAGAAAGCATCGTATTTAACAAATATAGCACAAAAGAGCGTTTGGAAGTTTTCTTTACAAGCAACTTTACTCGAAATAGGGTTTATAAAATTGAGTATAAGGCTGGAGGAGACCCAAGCCTTGGTAATACACAAAAAGACAGATATTTAAAAGATGTGTGGATGCGTAACTTCTACACTAGAGTTTATAAAAAATATGGGAATCCTGATGATATGGAGCGCTATACATGGAGCTCAGGTGAGAATAAACCATTCTTAAAAGTTGGGCCTGGATACATTGTGTTGGCTGACCCTGGTTTCTTGAGTATGGATTCCGCTTTAATGGCGCGCGCTCAGACAAAAAGAGCATATCTGGGGAAACTTTATCATTCTAAATTTATCTTAATGGGGGGAGCATGTCTGAAAATTCATATAGCCAAATTAGTGAAAGTGTAATAACAAGAATTTGCCACGATTTAGTTGGTTCTGTTGGAGCCATATCAAATGGCGTTGAACTATTAGAAGATATGGCAGGTGGAGATGAAATCAGCAACCTTCTTAAAAACAGTGCCGCTATAATTTCAGCTAGAGTAAAATTTTTTAGAGCATGTTTCGGAGGAAGTTCTTCAACTTTGCAAAATCCACAAGACTTCGTTTCTGTCGCTGATAAATATATTTCAAGCCTTGCTAGTGGTGGCAGAAGTATTAAAACAGAATGGAATGTTGATTTGCAAAAATTAGCTTTTAAGGATCCTCAATTTAATAGATTAATTCTTTTGTCTTTAATGAGCATGGGGTCAATTCTTGCTTTTGGCGGAAATATAAAGATATCTGACAATGCTGAAGGGCAGATTGCCATTGAAGGTAGTGCAGAAAGAATCTCTATGTCAGAAGACGACGTGAAAATATTTGAAAACCTCAATAATCAAGGCGATAACTCAGAATTTATATCTCCAAAGAATATATCCTTAGCTATTATTTCGGAGATAATCCGAAAAGATAGGTTGAAGCTATATGTGGCAGAAAATAAGGGGTTGGTAAGTTTTGTTGTTGGTTAGGCATTTAATTTAAATAAAATAATAAATTGCAGGTACTTAAATTTGAAGTTAGAATAACAATCTAATAAATAATAGCCTATTTTATGCCTATGTGCTTATAATAGTTGCATTTATGTAATGATATATGCTTTTATGATTGCAGAAGATTTTAGATAGTTAAAATATTATCGGAGAGAAGACCATGGATGATTTACTTAGCGAATTTCTTACAGAGACCAACGAGAGCTTGGCTACATTAGACGTAGAGTTGGTGAATTTGGAGAAAAATCCCAACGATAGAGCTCTTCTTTCAAACATATTTAGATTAGTTCATACAATTAAAGGTACGTGTGGCTTTTTAGGTTTGCCTCGTTTGGAAAAAATTGCTCACGCTGGTGAAAATGTGATGAGCAAATTTCGTGATGGTGAGTTAGAGGTTACACCTCCTGCTGTTACGCTTATTTTTGAAGCAATTGATCAGATTAAAGAAATTCTTTCTTATATTGAAGAAAATGAAGTCGAGCCTGAGGGTAGTGATGCCGATATTATTTCAAGATTAAATCTAGCTGCTGAAGGGCAATTAGCAGAATCAAGTTCTTCTGATGATATTGTTGAGGAAGAAGTTGAAGCGGTGGTTGAAGCTCCTGTCGAAGAAAAAAAGGCCGCGCCAGCTCCTGCTGCACCACAAAATAGCTTCCCTGTTGCCGCAGAATTACTGGCTGAAGTTGAAGAAGCTCTTGCTCAAGGTAAAAAGGCTGCTTCTTTTGAAGATATTAATAAAGAGATGGAAAAAGAACGTCAGAAAGAAAAAGCTTCTCGTGGTGTTCCTGCTAAGGCTGAAACTAAAGAACCTCAAGAAGTTAAAGATTCAGACTCATCATCTTCAATCGCTAACCAATCAATTCGTGTAAATGTTGATTTATTAGAAAACTTAATGACTTTGGTTTCAGAATTAGTTTTAACCCGTAACCAACTTTTACAGATGGTTAGAGGGCGTGATGATTCAGAGTTCTCATCTCCATTGCAAAGATTGTCTCATATTACTACTGATTTACAAGAAGGCGTTATGAAAACCCGCATGCAGCCAATTGGCAATGCTTGGGCAAAATTACCTCGTATTGTTCGCGATCTATGTAATGAAACAGGCAAAAAAATTGAACTCCAAATGCTTGGTGCTGAAACAGAGCTCGATAGACAAGTGTTAGAGATGATTAGAGATCCTTTAACTCATATGGTTAGAAACTCAGCTGACCATGGTTTGGAATCAAGAGAAGAGCGTGTTGCGGTTGGTAAGCCAGAAATTGGAACAATTAAGCTAAACGCTTTCCATGAAGGTGGACACATCATTATTGAGATTTCAGATGATGGACAAGGACTAAGCATTGAACGTATCAGAGAAAAAGCGGTTAGCAATGGTTTGGTCTCAGAAAGCGAAGCAGAGTTGTTGAGCGATCAACAAATTGCTCAGTACATATTTAAAGCTGGGTTCTCTACTGCTCAAAAAGTTACATCAGTATCTGGTCGTGGTGTTGGTATGGATGTTGTTAAAACCAATATCGATAAAATTGGTGGTAATATCGAGCTTAAAACCGTTCAAGGAAAAGGAACTACATTTACTATTAAAATTCCTCTTACTTTGGCAATCGTATCAGCTCTTATTGTTGAATCTGCAACACAACGTTTTGCTATTCCTCAAATCTCAGTATTAGAGTTGGTTCGTGTAACAGAAAAATCAGAGCAAACAATTGAAGTGTTAAACAATGCTCCAGTTCTTCGTTTGCGTGATAGATTGCTTCCTCTTGTAAATTTATCTAAATTGTTAAAACTTGATAATCAAGTTAACGATGAAGATAAAAATGAAACATTCATTGTTATATTGCAAGTTGGAACATATACATTTGGTATTATTGTAGATAGAGTTTTTGATACAGAGGAAATCGTTGTTAAACCTGTTGCTCCAATCTTGCGTCATATTACATTATTCTCAGGTAATACAATTTTGGGTGATGGTAGTGTTATCATGATTTTAGATCCAAATGGTGTTGCATCTGCAATCGGTGAGACTGTAGAGGGTGCCGATGCTGATAGAGAAGATGATGTTGCTGCAATTGGTGGTGATGACAAAACTTCTCTTCTTGTATTCCGCTCAGGCTCACATGATCTTAAAGCTGTTCCTCTTGCTTTGGTTGCTAGACTTGAAGAAATTGAAAGTTCATCAATCGAATATACATATGGTCGCCCTGTAGTTCAATATCGTGGACACTTAATGCCACTTGTTACTATTGATGATAATATGTCATTAAAAGGAGAGGGGCGTCAGGCTGTTCTTGTGTTCTCAGAAGGTGAGCGCTCTATGGGCTTGGCTGTAGATGAAATCGTTGATATTGTCGAAGATAAACTTACTGTTGAATTAGACGCTGATATTGAAGGCATAATTGGTACAGCTGTTATTAACGGAAAAGCCACTGATGTTATCGATGCTGGTTCATACCTCGTAAAAGCTTTTGGTGATTGGTTCGGTGATGAAACAGGCAAAGCAAATCTTAAAAAAGCTAGAAAAACAGTTTTGATGCTTGATGATAGTGCTTTCTTCCGTAATTTGACAGTTCCTATGCTTTCTGCTCATGGTTACGATGTTGTAGCTGTTTCTAATCCTAAAGAAGCCTTAGAGCTTAGAGAAGATGGAATGAGGTTTGATGCGATTGTAACTGATATTGAAATGCCAGATATGGACGGTTTTGCCTTTGCTAAGGAAGTGAAATCTCAAAATAGTTCATGGTTATCAACACCATTGGTTGCTCTTTCTTCTCACTCAACAGAGGCAGATTTTGATAAGGGTAGACAGGTTGGTTTTGATGATTATGTAACCAAGTATGATAGAGATGCTTTGGTTACAGTACTTAATTCATTGCTTGGCTCAATGGTGTCTTAAATTAATGGTGGTGTTTTTAGCTAGTATAAAAACTAAAAATCTATTATAGTTATATACTATTAGGATGTTTGGTAGTTTATTATAGCGTTGTTCTCAAAGGGAGCTAAAATATATGAAGACTTGTCTTATCGTTGATGATTCAAAAGTTATAAGAATGGTAGCAAGAAAAATTTTGACAGAATTGAAGTTTCAACCTGAGGAAGCTGAAGACGGTCAAGAAGCTCTTGATTTTTGTAAAAAGACTATGCCTGAAGCTATTTTGTTGGACTGGAATATGCCAGTGATGGATGGTTTGGAATTTACTAAAAAGTTACGCGCCCTACCAGAGGGTGATAAACCTATTATTGTTTTCTGTACTACAGAAAATGATCTTGATCATATTGTTATGGCGATAAATGCAGGCGCTAATGAGTATATTATGAAACCGTTTGATAGCGAGATACTTCAAGCTAAGTTTGAACAAGTCGGTTTGCTATAGGTTTAGTTTATAAAGGGGTTTTTCTAGATGGCATTGGGTAATGAACCACCGTATAAGGTGATGATTGTTGATGATTCAGCTGTTATACGTGGGATAATTAAAAAAACGTTAGATGATGACCCATCAATTGAGGTTGTTACAACTGCCCACAATGGTGAAGCTGCTATAAAATCTTTATCAAAATACGATATTGAGTTGGTGGTTCTGGATATTGAAATGCCAGTAATGGATGGTTTGACAGCACTTCCAAAGCTTTTAGAAGAAGATAAAACTCTCGAAATTATTATGTTCTCTACTTTAACTGTAAAAGGTGCTGAGGTTAGTATCAAAGCCTTGCAGATGGGTGCCGCAGATTATATTGCAAAGCCAACTTCTACTAGAGATATCACATGTAGCAAAGAATATAGCAATGAGCTTATTACTAAGATTAAAGCGTTAGGGGCCGCTAGAAGAAGAAAACATGGACCCAAAAAGAAAGCTTTTACTGCGCAAATGAAGGCTCCTGTTGCTAGAACAACATCGTTATTCCAGAAAAAAGATGGTGGATTTACCCTTCGTACACATGACGTGTTAAGGCCAGATGTTATCGCTATAGGTAGTTCAACAGGTGGACCTCAAGCTCTAGGTAAATTTTTTACTAATTTAAGAGGGGCAAACATTACACAGCCAATCTTTATCACTCAGCATATGCCAGAGACATTTACCAAAATTTTGGCAGGCCATATTTCAAACTTTTATGGCAAAGAAGCAAAAGAAGGTGAAGACGGTGAAGTCGTTAAAAATGGTGGTGTTTATGTGGCTCCAGGTGGTCACCATATGATAGTTGAAAAACGTGGTGCAGAAAAAGTTATCAAAATTATTGATACTCCTCCTGAGAATTTCTGCCGTCCATCAGTTGAGCCTATGTTGCGCTCTATTTTAGATGTTTATGGTAAGAAGATTCTAACAGTTATATTTACTGGTATGGGCGCAGATGGAGCTAAAGCTTCAGAAAAGGTTGTAGAGGCAGGTGGTAGTGTTGTTGCTCAAGATGAAGCAACAAGCGTTGTATGGGGTATGCCAGGTGCGGTTTCTATGAAAAACATCTGTAGCGCTGTCTTGCCACTAGATGATATTGCTGGTTATGTTAAGAAAATAGCCAATAAATAGGAAATAATAATGAAACCAGATGATTTCCAATTTATAACTCAAATGCTAAAAAAACAGTCAGGTATTATTATCGGTGAAGATAAGTTATATTTGCTTGAAACAAGACTTATGCCAGTGGCCAGAGTTAATGGAAAATCAAGTATTGAAGAGCTTATTGCGGCCTTAAGAGGCGGTGATGCAGAGTTGGTTAAAGCTGTGGTTGAGGCTATGACAACCAATGAGACATTCTTCTTTAGGGATTCAACTCCATTTACACAATTTAAAGAAGTTGTACTTCCTCAGTTGTTAGAAACTCGTGCTAAAACAAAGAAAATACGTATTTGGTGTGCAGCTTGTTCAAGTGGGCAAGAGCCTTATTCTTTAGCTATGATATTAGATGAAGTTTCTGCAAAAATGCCAGGCTGGAATGTAGAAATTATAGGAACTGACCTTTCGTTAGATATCTTAAAGAAAGCCTTGGTTGCCTCATATACTCAGTTTGAGGTTCAAAGAGGACTTCCTATTCAATATTTGATTAAGCACTTTGTAAAAGATGGTGATACATGGGCGTTGTCAGATAAAATCAAATCAAAGGTTACATTTAAACAATTAAACCTGCTTAATGATTTTACATCTTTGGGTACATTTGACGTAGTGTTCTGTCGAAATGTTTTAATTTATTTTGATTTAGAGACAAAGAGAGATATCCTATCACGTATTGCAGCCAGAATGAGTCCAGACGCATGTTTGTTCTTAGGTGGTGCTGAGACTGTTCTTGGTGTATCTGATGCGTTTTTACCTGTTGCAGGTCAAAGAGGCGTTTATAAAAAGAAATCTGTCGGAGAACCCAAGGCTTTATCTGCTACTGAAGCAAGAAGCTCTATAACTCCTCCGTCTATAAATCGACCAGGAGTAACATCTCCATCGACAACATCATCTGTAGCTCGTCCAGCTACACCTCCTGCTATAAAAAGACCTGTAGTTGGTGGAAGCTCAACAACTGGAACGCAAACAGCTGTTCGCCCTACGATTGGTCAGAGCTCGGTCTTTAACAGGCCTGCTACAGGTGTGCAGCAGCCATCTAGACCAGTTAGTCCTACAACACCTCCGTCAACAAATTCTGGTAGTGGAGCGATTGTTAGAAAAATTATCAAAAGACCAATTGGCACAGGCGTTGCTCCATCAGTTCCCGATAAAAAATAATATATCACGCTGTTTATAAATTCGTAATGTTGGCACGCTCGTATAGCTATTTATGAGTTAGATGTGTGTTTAATAATTTATTTTATCTTCGTGCGCTTTATTAATCTTGTTTGCTGAACCTGTTTTTATTGGTTGCAATCTTTTTCTGATTGTTAATGGCTTTGTTTAAGGGTGATTTTTATTGCACTTTTTTTATAAGCATAGCGAATGGTGTGTAATATAAAAAAAGCTCCTAATTAATAGGAGCTTTAATTAAATAATTATGCAATCCTTGAGTACTTGGATTTTAATGCGCTTAACATCTTTTCTTGCTCTGTTTGAGGCTGCTTGTTTACTTCTCTTCGTCTCAATGGAGGCATATCTTCTTTTATGGTGCGAACTCTATATTTTTGGTCGTTAATAACCCCCCAGTCCTTAGTCGTTTCGTGTTGTTTAGGATATGTAGGAGGGACAAAAACAGGTGAGTCTGTCCATGGAATTAAAATCTCTCTCTTTTCGCCAATTTCAATATTCTCAATTTGTTTATCTATAATATGTTTATGAATATCGTCATGTTCTTTGATTGGCATAAAAATAAAGTTTGAAAAATCGTTGGAGCCACCACCATGCAATGGTAGTTTGTGGTGGACATTATATCCATTTACAGAATGCCCCGCAGCGATTTCTGAGATTTGCTTATTGCTTAAGCCTAGAGCTTTTAGCTCTTTTACGTGGTTTTTACCGATAAACTTCAAAAATTCTGATTTATGTTCGTTAAACTCAGCTCTAGCCTTTGTTTTCTTTTTGCCAATACGAAGACTTTTTTCGTCATACACTTTTGGTTTGCATTCATATGTCATCTTCTTTAATGGAATGCCGTGTATTTGTGTGAAGTTGAATGATAAAGGAATATAACTAGAAGATATGTTATTAAAACGTTGGTTATACTCTTTGTTACTCATATATTTGAGTTTGTATTTTGTAATTCTGTCATTTGAATCGTTTTTATTCGACGCAGATTTGCTGTTGCCAGATTTTTTAGCAGAGCGTTCCTCTTTAGTCAGCTTTTTATGAATATAAGACTGATCTTTGTTCTTGTTCTTATTGCGACGTCTGTTGTGGGACAATTTTTAGTCCTCCGTTTAATAAGCTGCGTACATATAATTTATGACAGTTATTTTTATTAATTACAAGAACTAATGATAAAAAATAGACAAATATTTATGCCCACACTGGACGTGTTGGATTTGTGTTCTGCCCAACAGGTTCTATAAAGAAGATAGCGTCTTTGTTTATCAATCTGATAATGCCACTAGACAATGAAATTGGAATAAATTTTCGCGAATCATTTAATATGTCTATAACTCTTTCTCCATCACCTAAGAACACTGTTCCTCGGATGGAATCTTCGCGCATGGTAGTGATAACCACTTCTACCTTAAATTTTGTGTTACTCATAGATTTTTCATCATTATAACCAGGCATCTTAAACTCCTTAATATTTGTCACTAATAAATTATATAGCAACCAATCAAATTGGAAAATTAATTTATTTGCATGGGGGTAATTGTTAGTTCTCCGTGTGGTAGATTATATATAGTGTTAATTTTTCTAAATACAGAGCTATTTTGAAGCTGTTTTTGGATATATTTAGTGCTTAGTTGTTCCCCCGCATTTGATAATGCATTTTTTTCAATAAACTCTCTGATTAACTCTGCTTTGCTCTTTTCTCTTGGGTAGGTGATTAGATTGTAGTTTATCGTACCTAATTTTGCCTGTTTGGCAGCTTCTGCAATAGCATCATTAACACCACCAATGGCATCAATAAGGCCATTATTAACAGCCATAGTCCCTGTCCAAACTCTTCCTTTAGCTAATGCTTCCATTTGATCAACGCTCATGTTGCGAGAATTAGCTGCATTAGTTACAAATGTATTATATACGCTATCTAATATCTGGGTAAATTTAGCTTCTGATTTTTTGGAGAAATCTTTGTTAAGACTGGTAATGTCTGCATTGTCACCAATTTTAATAGTTTCCCATTTTACGCCAAGTTTTTCCCACATTTCTTCAAACACTATCTTGCCACTAAAAACACCAATTGAGCCAGTTATGGTGTTGTTATCTGCATAAATTTTATTACCAGCCATGGCAATGTAATATCCGCCAGAAGCAGCGTAATCACCCATTGAAATAATAACTGGAATATTAAACTGTTTTAATCTGTGCCAAATTGCATCAGCAGCACCAAAGCTACCACCAGGGCTGTTAATACGAATAACTAGAGCTTTTACGTCTTTGTTGTCAGCAATTTCATCTAGCATTTCAATAACGCTTTGACTCCCTATGATAGCTCCATCAAGCTGAGGTGCAAATAAGTTGTCTCCTGATGAAATAACCCCCTCTAATTTTAAGAATGCAATTTTTGATTTAAATTTATGAGCAGGTTTAAGGTCTCTGCTATATTCATCTAAATATACAAAATCTTTGGTAGAAAACTCTTTTATCAATTCTTTTTCTAACTCATGTTGATATTTAAGATCATCAACCAGACCTGCTTTGAATGCATCATTAGCAAGAATAGGGGCATTGTTTACATATTCCATAAACTTATCTTTTGATATTTTTCTTGCTTTGCTGATATCGCCTATAAGTTGGTTGAACAAGCCATTAGCAAGGGCTGTCGTGCTGGTTCTTTGAGCTTCTGTCATGTCATCATACATAAAGCTGTTCATTGCATCTTTATATTCTTTTCTGGCAATAAAACGAGGTTTGATTCCATATTTATCCAGTGTCTT
>QKFK01000203.1 GCA_003252195.1 Rhodospirillales bacterium | reverse complement strand
CTCTGAACCAAAAGTTCAGAGGTTTTTTATTGCCTTCTTATCTGCAAATATATGCAATATTGAGCTCTAACAGTGCTCTGAGTGTGATAATCCTACACTATTACTCTTTGTGACCTCATACACGATAACCTTAATTAATGTCCCATACGAATAACTTATAGTTCATTATCATAATAAATAGCAAAAGTACTACTTGTTATATTTAATGCTTTGATTTTGAATTAATTATTTATCTGTAGATATTAAAAGCTCGTTTTGTTTCTTATCGATCGATATTACATATATTAGTGGTATATAAATTGCATCTAGTTTCTGCATGTTAATTGTTATAGAGGTGTGATATGAGCAGTGGATTTGTGGTTTCTAGTTCAGCGTATGACACGGTAAGTTTTAGCCAGAATGTTAAATGTGGATATTCAGGTGCCTCAAGTAATCCTAGTGCTAGTTTTTTGAGCGCTGTAAAAGATAACTTTAGTTCGTTATATGATAAGATATGTACTAGCGAATATTGTCAGGTGATTGCAAACGGTAGAGTGGTGGCTTCAATTGATAATCAAGGTATTGTAACATGTAGCAGTTCTGTTTATTCAGCTATTGCAGATAAGTTGCCCGATATTGATGATGATAATACTGGACCAAATATGGCTGAAACTAGAGCAAGAATTATAGCTGACTTTTATGGTGGTAAGGTTAATAGGTCATCTGGAGCTATATCTCAAGATTTGTTTGATGAATTATATAAAGAATTAAATAAGAAAATATAAATAATCAAATCCTATATTTATAGTTGAAATATATATCGCAATAAGTTGATATCTAATTACTAATAATTATCTACTTTAAAAGTAATGGATAGGTAATATCTTTTTATGGTATTATTTTTTGTTATTTATATTGATGTTTAAGGATGATTGAAATGTTTGCCTTATTTAATAAAATCTCTTTGATTTTATCTTTTGTTATTATGTTGCAGTCAACGCCAGCTAATGCGCAACTTGCAGCGATTTTAGGTGGTGGTGTAAAAGATGCTGATGGCTCAAAAGTTGAAGCTCCAATAGACGAGTTTGGTAGAAATACGCCTCGTGGTGCTGTTCAAGGTTATATTGAAGCTATGGCGAGTGAGGATTTTGTTAAGGCAAGTCAGTATCTTGATTTGAGTTATCTTTCTGCCACACAACGCACTAATAAAGGTGAAAAATTAGTTCAGCTTTTGCAGTATTTTTTAGATAGAGGAGGTGAAATATATCCTCCTATGCTTTTAAGTAGTGATGTTGAAGGTAAGAAAGATGATAATTTACCATCGCAAGATAGAGTTGGTACAATTATTTTAGGAGGTCAGAAAATACCTGTGATGATGATTAAAGTCACGGAGCAGGCAGGTAATAATATTTGGCTATTCTCTGCTAGCACATTAAAACAATTGCCCCCAGATGCTGTGGGTGAAGTGCACTCGTTAGTTAATAAGGGTTTACCAAGGGTTTTAGTGTCATATAAAATTGCTGGCGCGCCAATTGGTCATTGGTTGGTTATAATTATTTTGGCTTTTGCATCTTACTATATTGCAAAGTTGATAACAAAATACTCACTATCAACTGGTAGCAAAATATTGCAAAAAGCCAAGCGAGAGAACTTAATAAAAATTGCCGAAGCATTTGAATTACCAGTAAGGCTATATTTGGGCGTTCTTTTGTTTATATTCTTTGCTAAGGCAATTGATATCTCTATTATATTAAGGCAACATTTTGGTGGTTTTGCCTCTATTGTTGCGGGTGTGGCACTTTTGATATTGCTATGGCGCTTAGTTGATGAGGTAGTTGAGTTATTTGAAAAAAGAATGATAAAACACGGTAACTATGGTGCTTTGTCGGCGGGACTTTTCTTTAGTCGTGGCATAAAGACTATATTGATATTAATCGGTGTTATTAGTGTTCTAGATTCATTTGGGATTGATGTTACCACTGGTTTAGCTGCTCTTGGTATCGGTGGTATCGCGTTAGCTCTTGGTGCACAAAAAACAGTTGAAAATTTTGTTGGCAGCTTGACTGTAATTTTTGATCAACCTGTTAGGGTTGGTGATTTTTGCCAAGTGGGTGAAACCCTTGGTACAATTGAACAAATTGGTATTCGTTCAACAAGAATAAGAACTTTGGATAGAACATTAGTTACTATTCCTAACGGTGATTTCTCTGCTCAAAAGATTGAGAATTATGCTCATAGAGATAAGTTTAGATTCTATAGTGTTGTTGGTTTGGTTTATGAAACTACAGAGGAACAGATGAAAGCCGTGTTAGCTGGATTTAAGCAGATGCTTGCTGATCATCCATCAGTTGATCCTGATCCTGCTAGGGTAAGATTTGTTTCATATGGAGACTATTCTCTTAATATTGAAATGTTTGCTTATGTAAGATGCAAGGATTGGAACGAGTTTCTAGAAATTAAAGAGGTTCTTAATTTCAAAATTATGGATATAGTGCATAAGGCAGGCTCAGATTTTGCCTTCCCTTCACAGACAATCTATAAGGTAGATGCTAAATGATATGGGATATATAATTAAAAGGCCTGCTTTAAGCAGGTCTTTTTTTGGGGGGGATATGTTTTTGATATCTGATAATTAATTAAATCTGCTTGGCTTATATAATTAAATAAAAATTTATAGATAATATTAAATATTTGTAATATCATATTTGTGATGTTTATCACAAATATGTGAATTTAGTCTATAATAAGCTGTGGTGATATAATTTGAATGATTTAGGAGAGTTGTAATGGCTAATGGTGAATATTTCTGGGATGATGGTAAAATGTGTGGACAGATGCTAGTTCCAAAGTCTGGAAAAAAGCCAAAACAACTCGTGGTGTTTTTACATGGTAGATCTGGGTCTGGCCCAGGTGGGGTGCAATTAGCTGCGGAAAAGTTTAGCGAAAAACTCCCCGATGCTGTGTTTTATATGCCAAACGGATTTGAGAAGCTAAGTGGTTGTGATAATAATATGATTAGGCAATGGTTTGATATTCCTAATATTGGTCGTGACAGATTTGTTAAAAACCCAAATGAGCTTAGCACAGAAGATAAAATTAAAGTCAATAAAACCATAACAGGTTGCAAATTTGCTGCGCAGAAGGTGAATGAAACTCTTAAGAATATAATGGGGTGGTATAATATTAATCTCTCCGACGTTTATTTGTGTGGGATATCTCAAGGTGGTTATACCGCTATGGATATGGCATATTATTCCAAAAACCTAGCTAAAGATGGCGAAGCATTAGGTGGTGTTGTTACCTTTGGCAGTGGAATGTTAGGAGCGCACACAAGGCCAGATGCAGAAGGGTTTAATTCTAAACCTAAAGCTTTGTTGATACATGGAGCTGAGGATGATCTGGTTCCTCATGACTTATGTGTTTTAACAGAAAAGACACTGAAAAAACATGGTGTGAATGTGCAGAGGCATGATATTCCTAATCAAAAGCATGCTGGTATAGATTGGGCAGGTGCTGATATTGCAGTTCAACAAATTTCTAAATGGATGCAAGAACGAGAAGCTCAGAATGCAATGCAAATGCAATCGCTTAAAAATAAAGCTTCTGGTAGATGAGCCCGAATAATTGTTATAGCTATAATTTGTTAGGTATCAGTAAATTACTATGATGACTTGAGATGTTTTTATCATATAGCTTATATGTACTTAGGAAATACGCTGTTTTATATGATTTGGAGTTTATAAAAGCTCTTCGCCCTTATTGTATTTGTCGAGATTATCCATTTGGTTCCGGAATAAATTTTCAACGAATGCAAATTCCATATTTCTGTTTTTATCACTAGTATTATCATCTGAATGTTGTGAACCGACTACCTCGTTGTTCACGATATTGTTAGATGATGTCGTTGCTGAAGATGCTTCTTCTTTACTTTCATCATTTTTGTTCCCCGTGCCTTCATTTATTTGATTTTTAATCATTTGAGCTATTTGTGTCTCTACTGCTTTACGTTCTTCTGGTGTCATGCTTTCTAAGTCTTCTTCTGTAAGCCCAAGAGATTTAAGTATTTGCTCTCTTAAGCGTTCTGACGGAGTTTTTTTCATCTCGGCAAGAAACTTATCTGTGGCTGTTTCCTCGGTTGGTTCTTCTTCGTGTTCTATAACATTGTTGGTTTGCCATATATTTTGTTTTGTGAGAAGCGAATTAGATAATGCGGTAGTTTTTTCTAGTCCATCAGTAGTTTGCTGGGCAAGAATTTCCGAAAAAGATTCCGCATTTGATGAGCTGGTGGCTTTATTTGTTAATAAGTTTATGCCCGAAGAATAATAACTATCTACGTTAATCATTTGTCTCTCCTAATTATGCTTGTCTGCTCACATAGTAAATAAATGCAATAAATATGCCGTTATTCTTATTTAATTGAAGAAATTAAGCAGGAGGAGTTTGTATTACTTGTTTTTATAAAAATTGTGACTATTGTACATAGGAATTTGATGTTTTAAAAAGCAAAAGACGTCGATAAACGACGTCTCTTACCTAAGATATCTAATCAGGGAAATTCTAAAGATTAACCTCTGACTGAAGAATGCATCATCGCAGATTTCTTAATTGCTTTTTTAGCATAATACATCGTGCGTTTTACATGAAACTCTTTAGTCTTTGTTTCAATCCATTCCCTTTTTGCGTTTTCATTGCTGTACGCGAAGTTGGTGTTTACTACCACTTCAGATAGGGCCTTATTACTTACTGCATTTTGCATTTTTATTACCCTCCACGCTTGTTAACGCTTTGTTAAGAATTATGCTAGAGGGTATTTTTTTATTTGTCCAATATTATTTTTAAATCTTTCATACTTTCGCACAAATAGTCGGCTCCAAGCTGTTGATAACTTATACGAGAATATCCGTAAGTCATTGCAACACATGGTATTTTGCCTGATGTTGCGGCGTTTATATCAGCGGGGCTGTCACCAACCATTAAAGAATTTTCTATATTTACACATAATTTTTTTAAACATTCAAGAAGAGGGAATGGAGACGGTTTATGTTCAGCAACATCTTCTTCGGCACAAATAAAATCGAAAGAATCGAATATGTTAAGTTTCTTTAATATAAAGTGAGTTGGGATTCTTGGTTTGTTGGTAACCATGGCAATTTTAACCCCATTAACCTTTAAATAATCAATTACTTCCTTAGCTCCTTCATAGAGATATGTGTTAGACATATCCGCTGAGCCATAATAACCTTTGTATTTGGTTACAATGCCATCTATCTCGCTTGCAGGGGGTAGTTCACCTGTTGCAGTAAAGGCGCGCTCTAAAAACTTTTTAACTCCCTCACCAACCATGTTCTTAACTTCATCATAAGTTAGCTCTCTTCTGCCGCCAATAAGCGGTTAGCTTGAAGCCTTAAATCTGGAACGCTATCGATTAATGTGCCGTCTAAATCGAAAATTACGGCTTTAAGATAAACCCTTCGTAATAAAGTTTGACTTTTATTATTTTTATTATCGGTTATAAATTATGGTTTAGATTTAACAATTATCAACTTGTAATCAAGGTTTAAATTTATATGAGTACAAAAAATAAAATAGCAGCAATCGTTTTAGGTGCAGGACAGGGGACAAGAATGAAGTCTTCAAAACCTAAGGTAATGCATGAGATTGCTTCAAGACCAATGGTTAGTCATTTAATCGCTACTTTAGAAAAAGTTGGTGTTGAAAAAATGACTGTTGTAATTGGTCCATCTATGGATTGTATTAAAGATGAGGTTGCTCCTTATACAACCGCAGTTCAAGAAAAACAATTAGGCACTGCAAATGCTGTTATGTCAGCTAAAGGCGAGTTAGATGGCTTTGTTGGTGATGTGATTATTGCCTATGGTGATTCTCCATTGGTCACTGAAGAGACATTCTCAAAAATGATAGAGAAAAGAAATCAAGGTGCTTCAGTTGTTGTGCTTGGTTTTACACCCATTGATGCTGGTAAATATGGTCGCTTGGTGGTTAAAGCTGGTGAGCTTGATAAAATTGTTGAGTTTAAAGATGCTAATGAGGCAGAAAGAGCTATTAAGCTTTGTAACTCTGGTTTTATGTGTGTAGATGGTTCAATTTTGTTTGATATGCTAGCTAAGGTTAAAAATAATAACGCTGCTGGTGAATATTATTTAACTGATATTGTTGAGATTGCAAAGTCTATGGGCCTTAAATGCGGAGTTGTTGAAGGATCTGAAGAAGAGTTTATGGGTGCTAACTCTCGTAGCGATTTGGCTAAGGTTGAAGCAATTGTTCAAAACAGATTGCGTGAAAAGATTATGGATAATGGGGTTACATTAATTAACCCAGAAACAGTTACCTTTGCTTATGATACTGAAATTGCCAATGATGTTGTGATTGAACCATTTGTTGTGTTTGGCAAGGGGGTTAAGGTTGCAAGTAACGTTACTATTAGGGCTTTCTCTCACCTTGAAGGAGCTACAATTGGTGCGCATGCAGAGGTTGGTCCATATGCAAGGCTGCGCCCACAGGCAGTGCTCTCAGAAGGTGCAAAAATTGGTAATTTTGTTGAGATTAAAAAATCTAACATTGGTGTTGGTACAAAGGTTAATCACTTAACTTATATTGGTGATGCTGATGTTGGTGATAAAACCAATGTGGGAGCTGGTACTATAACTTGTAACTATGATGGTTATAACAAATCTAGAACTATAATCGGTAAAGATGTTTTTGTTGGTTCAAATACTTGCTTTGTTGCCCCTGTAACGGTTGGTGATGGTGCAATGACAGGAGCTGGCTCTGTAATTACATCAAATGTTAATAGCGATGCTTTGGCTATATCTCGTGCAAAACAAAGAGATATTGATGGGTTTGCTCCAAAATTTAGAGCAGAGAAAAAGGCAGAAAAAGAAGCTAAAAAGTTATCCAAGTAGGAGGGATTAAATAATATGTGTGGAATAGTTGGTGTTATTGGTGAGCAAGAAGTTGCTCCGATTTTAGTAAAAGGCCTTAAAAGACTAGAGTACCGTGGCTATGATTCTGCTGGTATTGCAACTTTGGTTGACGATAAGATTGAGCGCAGAAGAGCAAAAGGTAAGATTGTATGCTTAGAAGAGAAACTAAAATCTGAGCCAGTTGTTGGTAAAATTGGCATTGCTCATACACGTTGGGCAACTCATGGTGTGCCTAATGAAGCTAATGCTCACCCACATGCTTCTGCAAAAGTTGCTGTTGTGCATAATGGTATTATTGAAAATTTTAGAGAATTAAGAGCAGAACTTACTGGTCTTGGTCATAAGTTTGAGAGTGAGACTGACACAGAAGTTGTTGTGCATATGATTACTCAAAAGCTAAATGAAGGTTTGGAGCCTTCTGAAGCTGTATTCCAATCATTAAAAAGATTTGAAGGTGCTTTTGCCTTGGCAATTTTGTTTGCAGGCAGACGTGATATCTTAATTGGTGCTAGACGCGGTTCTCCATTGGCTATTGGTTATGGCGATGGCGAAATGTTCTTAGGTTCAGATGCTTTAGCTCTTGCTCCTATGACACAAAAAATCAGTTATTTAGAAGATGGTGATTGGTGCGTTTTAACTAAAGATAGCGTTGAGATTTTTACAGAAGATGGTGAAAAAGTTGAGAGAAAGATCAATATCTCAGCTGCCTCTGGTGCAATGATTGGTAAGGGTAATTACCGCCACTATATGTTAAAAGAGATTTATGAACAACCTCAAGTGATTGGTGATACTTTAAACACGGTTTATAATCCAAACCAAATGAGCATTACTATGCCTCCGATGCCGTTTGACTTGAGTGGTATTGACCACGTAACTATCATTGCATGTGGTACATCTTATCATGCATCATTAGTTGCTAAATATTGGATTGAAAAACACGCTAGAGCATCAGTTGAAGTTGATGTGGCATCAGAATTTAGATACCGCACTCCACCAATGAAAAAAGGTGGCTTGGCGATGTTTATATCTCAGTCTGGTGAAACAGCTGATACATTAGCAGCTTTAAGATATTGCAAGAGCCAAGGTCAACATATTGTTTCTATTGTTAATGTTGCAGAAAGCACTATCGCTCGTGAATCTGATACTGTGTTTAGAACAATGGCTGGTCCAGAAATCGGCGTGGCATCAACTAAGGCATTCACGACTCAGCTCACAATCTTAGCTGCTTTTGCTATTGCTTTAGGTAAAGCCAGAGGCGTTATTGATGCTGAGGAAGAAGCTCGCTTGTCTATGGCAATGACAGAAGTTCCTGCGCGTGTATCTGAGGTGCTTAATTGTGATGGCGACATTCAAAAGATTGCAAAATCAGTATCAGAAGCACGCGACGTGCTTTACTTAGGTCGTGGTACTTCATATCCAATTGCAATTGAAGGCGCATTAAAGCTAAAAGAAATCTCATACATTCATGCTGAGGGTTATGCCGCTGGCGAAATGAAGCACGGTCCAATCGCTTTGATTGATGAGAATGTTCCTGTGATTGTGGTTGCTCCTCATGATGAACTGTTTGATAAAACTGTATCAAATGTGCAAGAGGTTATTGCTCGCGGTGGTAAGGTAATCTTTATTAGTGATAAAAAAGGTGTGGCCAGCATGAAAGAACAGGCTTTTGCTACAATTCAACTTCCAAATGTTGATGATTTTGTTGCACCTGTTTTATATTCATTGCCAGTTCAGTTGCTTGCGTATCATGCCGCTGTGTTTAAAGGTACTGATGTTGATCAACCTCGTAACTTAGCTAAAAGCGTGACTGTGGAGTAAGGCAAATGGATAAACTTAAAGCCCTTTTAAAGCCTGCTTTTAGTATTAAAGGGCTTTTTGTGTCCGTTCTGTCTCTAACAACTCTCTCAATCATATATATGATTGTTGCTGTGTCTATTTCACCTAAATATGAAGGTGAAGAAAAAGGGTTTACCACTTGTTCAACAGCTTTTCTTAATTGTTTGAGTGGGTATGTTGATAGTAGTAATTATCAAAAAGTTGTTGGTGCTGTTGAATGTTCGTTTAACAATATAAGCTGTGATGTAAAGATTGTAAAAAACGGTTTTGTTCAATGGAAAGATGGTGATAAAAGCACTCCTTGGGAACTATATCTACATAGCGATATTAGTGATGCAATAAAGCAGTATAACACAGATGTTAAGGAAGATGTCGTTGTTAGTCAGACAGATGAAGCCCTTCCTAAACCTTGTGGAGACGATGCTGAAACTGATGGGAATAATAAGGCGGAAAAGGCGGATTTCTGCGCCATTACCCCTTAATCATTTTTATATATTAAGATATCGCTTCTAATGTAATCGTGGGTTTTAATTACATCAATAGGTTCTCTGCCATAAATTTTATATGTGTGAGAGAATAAATATTTGCCGTGTTTGGCTAGAGTTTCTCTTTTCGATTTTAATAATGCTGTGCATAAATAAAAGAAAATAGCATCTGCTTTTACTTTACCTTCATCTAAAGCTTTGAATGCGTCTCCGTAATATAAAGTAATATTTTTATATTTTGAGAATTTGAAATGTAATTTTGATATCAAATAAGGAAGAGGTGATACTTCAAAAGTAATTATTTGCTTATCAGGAAATGTTTTTGCTATATATGTGGTAAAATCTCCCCAACCAGAGCCAATTTCTATAATTGTATCTGTGTTTGGTGCGTGTTTTTTTATGGCTTCTGCCATGGTCTTTTTTGTTTTTGGGGTAGAGTTTATTGGAGGAGCTCCAAAGATAAATGAGAATATAAAACTAAAAGCAAAAGCTACTAAAATAAAAGCCGTAATTAACAATAATATTTTAATCATTCTGTTTTCCTCAAAGCGTATAACGCTTAATATATCTTAAAAAAATATCACTGTCTAATATATAGCTATAATTATTGAAAAGCCCCTATGTTTGTTATATCCTATTGTGATAAATAAGAGGAGGTTTTAAGTTATGGATAAGCAGGAACTTAAAAAAACAGCACTGGATTGTTTTCAAAGATTTATGGCATTAGATGTTCAAAATCAAGGTAAGATTATCGCTGTTGCTGTAGTCACATTGTTTGTTTCATGTTCATTGTTAAGCGATAGTGATAGTCATAAAGTTAAAAAACTTGGCGAAAAAGCACGCCCTGTGTTGTGTAGTCTGGAAAAAATGTCAGCTAAATATATTGAATTAATGCAAGTTAACCCAATGATGGAGGCTCAAAGAGACTTGGAGATGGATGGAGTTATGGCAAAGCTACAACATTCAGACAAAGCTGGGGCTAACGCTGATGTGACTAAACTTGTGAATAGTCAAAATGAGGCTAAAGCTGAATATGAAGAAATCTTTGTGAAGGTGAAAGAAATTATTAACGACCAAGGTGATAAAAGCGAACGAGAAAGATTAAACAAATTATATTCTCGTGTAATAGCTAACCCTTGTCAGGATTAATAATGGATAATATTGAAGAAAGATTTGCTGAGCTAGAAAGCTTGATTGCCCATTTGGAATCTTCAATTTCAGATATGAGTGAGGTTATGTTCTCTCAATGGAAAGAAATTGAGATGCTAAAACAGCAAAATAAAGAAATGGTGGATAAGTTAAAGGGAATGGCGCCAAGCAATATTCGCCCACTTTCGGAAGAAGTTCCTCCACCTCATTACTAGATTAAAGTGATTTAATATAGACGCTATAGAAGAAATAAAAGTGCGTTATTCAAATGAGATAATGGCAAGTGAAGCAAATCTATTTAATGCAATGATTAATTCTCAAAATTGTGTTATAGACTTTGCTAAAATGGCGTTAATAAGGTTCTTTTATATTAAACGGGGCAGCAGCAATAGCCTTGTCTTTAGACTAGCAATTTTGCTAAGAAGATTGTGCCAATAACTGGTTTGTCTCGCTCTTGGCGTAGGGTGGTGCATGTTTCAGATGCTATCTCTAGTTTTGCTTTGATAAGTAGGTCTGTTACGTATTTATTTGTGTGCTTGAAGCGCCCACAAGCTTTTAGGCTGAAGCCGTTTAGATTGGTATCATCATCTTTTTCAACTGAAAAACATAAATAACCTTGTGGTGCGAGCTTTAAGGCGGCTTCATCTATAAACTTGCTTAAATTACCGAAATAGCAACATACATCCGCAGCTACCATTAAATCATACTGATTATTGCTGTTTTTTAAGAATGAGATAATATCATTATGATAAAGCTCTCTATATATGTTTTTATCCGAAGCTATTTTTAGCATGTCAGTTGATAAATCCACACCATCAAGATTTGCCCCTAAATTGTGCAAGGCAGCCCCTGATAATCCTGTGCCACATCCAAGGTCTAAAATATTGTTAAATTTGCCTTGATGGTTGTTGGTAATTATATCTGCTATTTTTTGTGGGGTTTGATATTCTAACTTAGCAAGTTTGCTTTCAAAATTATCGGCAAAGGCATCAAAATAGTTTTCTACAAATTCTTGTGAGGCTCTATCTATTTTGGCATCGCTGTCAGATGTGAATGACGATAATACATGCTCAGCAACTTTGTTGTCTGGGTAAGCTTTTAACCAGTTTTCGGCAATTTTGGTTGCTTTTTCTGCATCTTCATCAACATATATCTCATATAACGTTTCTGCAATGTTGTGGTGCGTGTCTATAAGGTTGGGGTTGATTGATAATGCATTAAAAAATAGCCCTAAAGCTTCTTCTTTATCACCAAATGCTTTAACAATTAAGCCAATGTTGTTGCTAGCTTCAGCCATTTTAGGGTTGATGATAATAGCTGAGCGATAGCATTCTAATGCTTCTTGGAATAGTTCCTGCTTTTGCAAAACATTACCCAAATTATTATGGGCGAGGGCGTTTTGTGGGTCGAGATAAACCGCTCTGCGATATATTTTTTCGGCGGTTTTAATATCTCCTAATGCGTTATAAATGTTGCCGCTATTTACCATTGGCTCAATGTAGGTGTTATCAAGCGAGAGTGCTTGCTCATAGCTGTCGAGAGCTTTTTGTAACTCGCCTTTTTCTTCATATGCAATTCCGAGTGAATTATAAAACAGGGGGTAATCATCAACTAGTTTGATTGCCTTTTGGTAATGATAAATTGCTTTGTCAATATCATTTGAGCGGATTATGTTGGCATATTGAAAATGAGCCTCGGCGCAATTATCATCACTAGCTATAATTTCTTTTAAGTAATCTCTAGCTCTATTTTTATCGCCATTATCAAGGTAGGTAAGGGCTAGGTTGGTTTTTGCTTCTGAATAATTTTGGTTGATTTCTAAAGACTTCCAAAAATGTTTTTGTGCCTCGGTTATATTGCCTTTGGCACGATAGATATTGCCGATATTATTATATGCTTCAAACATATTGGGGTTAAGTTCAAGTGCTTTTTTATATTTTTCAATTGCTTCAAGCTTTTTGCCCCATTCTTGTAATGCAAGCCCTAATGAAAAATAATAATGCTCTTGTTCGCTTTCTGATGATGCGATGGCTTTGTAAATCAACTCAACTGCTTCAGAAAACAGATGTTTGCGAATAGCAATATTACCTAATAAATGTAGTGTCTCAGCGTGAGTGGGGGCTGTTTCTAAAATCTGACGATATAAATGTTCGGCTTCTTCTAGCCTTCCTGTTTGGTGAAGTTCAACGGCTTTTTGAAAAATAATATCGTAGGACATGTTGCTTCTATCGTTTTGTTATGAGTTGCTAGTTGAATATATAGTATAAAAAAGTGCTTAAGTGAACAAAAAATGCATTATTAGTATTGACAGATGTAGCAAAACTATAGTACTTTGCACTCACTTCTGGGAATATTGATAGGGGTAATGTGCCTTTATCATGTCTTTTTTGTTTTTAAAAGAACTACCAGAACAACAACAAATAAAAGGATATATATTAAATGACAAAAATTATTTCTGCTAAGCATAAGATTGATCGTCGTTTAGGCGTTAATCTTTGGGGTAGAGCAAAAAGCCCTCTTAACAAACGTGAATATGGCCCAGGTCAACACGGTATGCACCGTAAAAAACCTTCTGACTATGGTGTTCAGCTCATGGCTAAACAAAAACTCAGAGGTTACTATGGTAATATCTCAGAGAAACAATTCCTTAAATATTATAAGGAAGCTGTTCGTCGTAAAGGTGATACATCTGAAAACCTTATAGGTATTTTAGAATCACGTTTGGACGCTGTTGTGTATCGCATGAAAGCTGTTCCTACAGTTTTTGCTTCACGTCAGTTCGTTTCACATGGTCATATCATGGTTAATGGCAAAAAAGTTAACATCCCATCATACCTTGTTAAAGTTGGTGACGTTGTTGAAGTTAAAGAAAAATCAAGAGCTGTTCCTATGGTTATGGAAGCTTTGGCTTCTGCTGAAAGAGACATTCCTGATTATATTCAAATCGAAGAAAACGGATTTAAAGCTAAATACGTTGGTACTCCTAAACTTGCAGACGTTCCTTACCCAGTTCAAATGGAACCAAACTTGGTGGTGGAATTCTATTCAAGATAATAAAATTTATCAAACTTATAGGCTCGCTTTTGCGAGCCTTTTTTTTATTTAAATTTATGTTGTTTGATATTAGTGCAGGTACATTTGTTCTTGCCTGTGGTGAAGAGGTGCTTTGTGTTATGGTTGGGGCGTAAAAAATAGGGGGTAATTGTTAAATTTCCCCCTATGATTTGTGATATATAATTGCATATTCTATGCTCTTTTAATTTCTATAAGATTATATATAAATTTATGCGCTAACATTCATTAGCGTGCTTGTGCCAGATAAAAACATATCAAGCAAGCTTGAACTGCTTGATGTTCCAAGAGCACTTGATGCTAAGTAAGCGCTAAACATGCTAGATGTATTGCTATAGCTTGTGCTTGTGTCATCATCAGTACTGGTGCTTGCAATCAAGCTGCTCAAATCATCGCTAGAGCTTGTTGTTGCACTTGTCATATCTGATGGTGGTGGCGGTGGTGGAAAATCATCTTGGGATATTCCGTTTTCTTCAAAATAGCTTTTGAGCTCTTCAAAGTCTAAATTGCCACTGCTATCTGTTATTTGAGCTAGAGCATCTGAGCCAAATGTTTGTTCAAATGCACTTAGGTAGTCGTCTTCGTCATCATCGTCAGAGCTAGGCATGTCGCCACCACCTGGTCCTCCCATTGGGGGTGGTCCAGAAGGAGCTCCTGTTCCTTCGCTTGAGCTTAATTGTGTGTCAAAAAACTCTTTTACTTTTGTAAAGTCAATTTCACCGTCTTCATTGGTGATAGATGCTACTGCATCTTCGCCAAAGTCACTGGTGAACTTCTCTAAAAAAGCTTCTTCATCAAAATTGCCACTTTCATCTGTAAAGCTTGTTCCTTCTGGTGGCGGAGGTGGCGGTGCCATACCTTGAACGCTACTTGAACTAACAGAGTTAACATCAGAGGTGGAATCTAACGAAAATATTTCACTTGAGCTCGTTGCTTGCTGAGTTTCTTTTTTTGCCTGCATTTGGGCAATAAAGTCAGAAAGCGTCGAACTTGTATATGAGGAATCAATTATACTCATATCACTCTCCTTTTAGTTATTAAATAAAAGAAGTCTCATTTGTGCGCTACATCCGTTTTTATATATGCAAACTTCGTGCCTAAATAAGACTTCTTCTGTTTTTTCGTGAATTATGTGAGTATGTTAACCGCGTTAGAAGATGTTTCGTCATCTTCAATAGTTAAGGTTAACGATACTTCTGTTTCTGTTAAGAAGGCGGT
>QKFK01000172.1 GCA_003252195.1 Rhodospirillales bacterium | reverse complement strand
TCTAATCTGCAAACAAAATTGGCTGTAAATATTAATCCAGAATTTAATAACACAAGCAAGAGCGATGATAAATCTAAAACATCGTTTAATAAAGCTGTTAAGTCTTTTTCAAATGCTGCATTTCATTACAGGAAAGAGCGTTAGATTGTAATCTGCTTGTAGTGGCTTGTGAAAGTTGCTCTGTTAAATTCTTGTTTGTCCTTTGTGTTTGATGGGTTCGTTTGATGTTACTTGTTAACGAGCTTTAGAAACTCTAGTTTTGCTTATAATTATCTGTTATAATTATATAAATGTTTTTTGAGGAGGTTTTTATGAGTAAAGATAAAAAATGCCCTGTTTGTAAAGCAGAAGATGCTTGCCCGATTTGTAAGGTTGTTGGCTTTATTATAAAGCCAATAAGAGACTTTATAAAATTTGTAGAAAAGGTTGGTGCAGTCCGCGGTGGTTGTTGTGGTGGATACAAAGAAGACGACCGAAAATGCTGTAGCAAGGATAAAGATAAAGCGGAGTAAACACTCCGCTTTTTATTTTTAAATCTAAAATATGTTATCTATATAATGTTTTGAGATAATCGTTAAAATTGCTGAGTTTGTATATAAAAACAACACAGAAATGATTTATCTGCGTTGCTTAGGAATGTTTTTATACTTATGCGCTTATTTGAGTATATCCACCATAATAAGCAGTTGATTCGTTTGATAAATCAGCAAAAGGGTCGGTTAAAAAGCCGTCCCAAGGGTCCCAAGATACAACTTTTTCTTTTGTTTCGCCATCATATGCATAATCCAAGAATGCTCCGTCTTTGTATTCTAGAACCTTCGTTCATTAGGCTCATAGTTCTTTGGAAGGCTAAGTCACTATCTACACCGTTTTTGCAAGCATCAACATATGCAGATGCAACATCTAAGGCATACATGAACTTTGACATTTGAGCAGTTTCAACGGTTGATGAAATTATATCTGGGTTTTCTTCAAGCATTTTCTCTAGCTTTTCTTTTACATCTGGTTCGGCTTCAATTTCGTAAGACCCATCCATATATACTTTTATACTTAAATGGTCATCTGCGCCAATGCCATACTCGGCAAATTTTTCATCAAGTTTATTGGTTAGAGCGGTAACTTTTTCCTGATAATCAGCTCTAACAGCAGCAACATCTATAGTGCCAGATGAAGTGTATTTATCGCTTATTCCTTCTGGCGCGAGAGAGCTAATAATAGTTTCAGGAGAAACAGAAGATGTTCCTGAAAGGCTTATTTCATCTGTGTTTGAAGTGGAAGCTGTTTCTGTTACTGCGCTTGTTTGAGTTGAACTTGTAACTGTAGGTGAATAATAATTTGTGGTGGTTGATGATACTGAATCAATGCTCATAATTGCTCCTTTTATTAATATATCTCTTGATAAATACATGCAATTAATGTGCCACAGGTGTTTTGATAAATAAAACACCACCTAGTACTAGCCTAGGTGGTGCTATTGCGTCAGTTGTAAATTAAGCAAAGAGGGTGAGCGTATGAGACATATTAATCTTTGCAGTAACTACTCTTCTGACAACAATTCTATTATTCGTCCTTGTCATCATCTATTGGAGGACGCGGAGGCATATCTTTTCTATCTTTGCCACCGAACTTATGTTCTCCTCTTTCTGGGCGACTATCTTTCATTTTATCGCGTAAGTACTCGTTAAATTTTAGTACTTGTTCGTCACTAAGGCTTGCGTCTGCCTTAATCCCAGCATCTTTTTTGAACTCAGCAAGAGATTTTTTTAATTTGTCTTGCATCTTGCCTTTCATAAATTCATGAAACTTTTCTTTTTGTTCATCTGATAGCTTGGTGTCATCGTCAATTTTATTGGCTTTTTTAAATTCACTCATAGCGTCTCCAAATTTTGAGTTCTCAAATTTTGGATGGTTAGCTTTGTGATATTCTTCCATGGCAGAGAAACAAGCTTTGCATGAGTTCTGATCTTTTTCTGATAATTTTTCTATTATCGCTTTTCCCATCATGCCCTTATTATGCATTTGTCCACTCATCATACCCATTTCAGGTCTGTCTGGTCTTTCGGACTTATCTGCATTCTCTGCTGTAGCTGTCCCAGCTGCTAGTGCAAGTGCCATTACGGCAACGCTAGCTATTAAATTAATTCTTTTCATGTTAGCCTCCTTAAGTATCGTTTGGCTCATAGGTAGATTAAAGCATGTATTTGTTTCTTAAGTATTGCGTAATAAGCTATATTTGTAACAAAATATTTCAGATTTCTGGGAAGCTAATAAATAGTTACAAATTAAAGATGAAAAGTAATCCCTTATTGAGGTAGAATGAATTTATTGCTGATAAGAAAGATAAAGACATGAATGATAGAAAAGAACATATATTAATTGTTGATGATGATGCTGAGATTAGACATCTGTTATCACGGTTTCTAGAAGTTAGGGGCTTTAGAACATCAAAGGCTGGTAATGGTTCGTCTATGTTTAAAATATTATCAGAAGCCAAAATAGATTTGATAGTGTTAGATTTAATGCTCCCAGGTGATGATGGTTTAACCCTAATAAAAAAAATACGTGCGGATAATAATGATGTTCCGATTATTATGTTAACCGCTGTTGGCGAAGATACTGATAGAATTATTGGGCTTGAAGTTGGGGCTGATGATTATATGCCAAAGCCATTTAACCCAAGAGAGTTGCTTGCTAGAATTAAGTCGGTATTAAAAAGGTATAATTTTGTTCCTAAAGCGTTAAGCGTTGAAGAAGAGGATATATATTTCTTAGATTTTAGGATAGACGTTGCTTCACGTAAGCTATTTGATATGAATGATGAAAATGTTCAGCTAAGTTCTGGTGAATATGATTTGCTTACAGTTTTTGTAGAAAGATCTGGCAGAGTATTATCTAGGGACACCTTGTTAGATGTTGTTAAAGGGCGTAATGCGGTTCTATTTGATAGGGCGATTGATGTTCAGGTAAGCAGACTTCGCAAAAAATTAGGTGATAGTTCTAAAAATCCACAGATTATTACTACAGTAAGAGGTGGTGGTTATATGTTTGTACCTAAGGTTTCAAAAAAGGTAAGCGAAGAACATAAGATGATGCGTAATTATAATTTAAGCCTTAAAGCTAAGGTGGTTGTCTCTGTTACTATTTTAATAGTGGTATCACATATAGCTGCTTACTTTATAGTTTTTGCAGATAAAAAAGAAACTTTGAATAATGTTCGTTTGCAATATGTTGCAGATAGTATTTCGAGTATGACTAATCTTTTAAAAGATGCCAGCAAGGAAGACGTTGCTAAAAGGGTGAAAAACATAGACTGGCATAAACGTATGCTTATGTTTGTTAG
>QKFK01000092.1 GCA_003252195.1 Rhodospirillales bacterium | reverse complement strand
CAACACCATACGAGACATTAAACTTGCATCAACTTCTACCATTATCTTCTACCGCTATCCTTAAAATATTAAATTATTCTTCTTCCTTATCTAACCCAAAAGCAGTATGCAACGCTCTTAAAGCAAGCTCAGTATATTCATCATCAATTAGCACACTAACCTTAATTTCTGAGGTTGAAATAACTTGAATATTAATTCCCTTTTCTGCCAATGACTTAAACATCGTACTAGCAACACCAACATGAGAACGCATACCAACACCAACAATCGATACTTTAACCACATTAGCAGCAGACATAACATCGCGGTAGTTAATCACATCTTTATGAGACTTAATAATATCAACAGCATTAGCAAGCTCTAGCTTTGGCACTGTAAAGGTTAAATCTGTGGTTTTTCCATCTTCTGAAATATTTTGAACAATCATATCAACATTGATATTTGCATCAGCTAAAAAACTAAAGATTGTAGCAGAAACACCAGGTTTATCTGCAACTTCTAACAAAGTAATTTTAGCTTCATCTCTGCTATATGTAATTCCGCTGATTATTTCTTTTTCCACGATTTCGTCCTCTTCACAAACAATTGTTCCCATACCAGGGTCTTCTAAGAAACTTGATAAAACTCTAACACAAACACCATATTTCATTGCCATTTCAACCGAGCGTGTTTGCAATACCTTTGAACCGAGCGATGCCATCTCAAGCATTTCTTCGTATGATATTCTATCAATCTTTTTTGCTTTTTTTACAATACGAGGGTCGGTTGTATAAACACCATCAACATCAGTATAAATATCGCATCTATCTGCATTTAATGCGGCAGCCAATGCCACGGCAGAGGTGTCTGATCCACCACGACCTAATGTTGTCACACGACCTTCATCACTAATACCTTGAAACCCAGTAACAACTGCAACTACACCATCTTCCATTGATTTAAGCAAGGTATCTGCATCGATTCCTTCAATGCGGGCCTTACCATATGCAGTATCTGTTTTAACCCCTACTTGCCAACCAGAATATGAACGTGCCTTAACACCAATATTTTGCAGTGCAATAGCCAACAAACCACTGGTTACTTGCTCACCAGTTGAAACTACAGCATCATATTCTCTTTTATCAAAATCTTCGGTTATATCATTACAATATTTTACTAATTGATTAGTAACACCAGACATTGCAGAAACCACCACTGCAACTTTGTTACCTGCTTCAACTTCCTTTTTCACCTTATTAGCAACATTTTTAATCCTATCAATATCGCCAACAGAGGTGCCACCAAATTTTTGCACTACTAAAGCCATCATTCCCCCGTTTAACTTTTAAGCATCAGCCCCAAAAACATTCTATAAATTTATAGGCAAATTACAATCTTTATAAAAATTTTTCTTAATGCAGAATAAGCAAAAATGTTTTATAAGTTACTAATCTCAAAATATTAGGTGCTTAACATGAGTTCAGTCGATATAAAAGAAATAGAAAAATTTAACAATCACGCCCAAGAATGGTGGTCTGAAAATGGTTATTTTTCACCTTTACATAAATTCAACCAAGCAAGACTAGAATTTATGAAAGAAACTTTTGCCAAGCATTTTAATCGTGATTTGAACCAAGAAAAACCTTTTAATGGTTTAACATTACTTGATATTGGTTGTGGTGGCGGATTACTAGCCGAACCACTCACCAAACTTGGATTTAAAGTTACTGGTATAGATGCAGGAAGCAAAGCTATTGAGCAAGCCAAAGAACATGCAGCTAAACAAGAGCTTGAGATTGAATATCTGATATCTACAGCAGAAGAATTAAACAAAGACAAAGTTTTTGACGTGGTTTTAAACATGGAAATACTAGAGCATGTAAAAAACATAAAAAGCTTTGTTAAGGCATCATGCTCCCATTTGAACAACAACGGATTATATATTGCCTCATCATTAAACCGCACTGTAAAATCATATTTAGAAGCTAAAATAGCTGCTGAATATATATTACGCTGGGTACCCGCTGGCACACATGATTGGAATAAATTTATAAAACCGTCCGAACTAGCTGAATATCTTAGCTATTGTAATTGTGATATTAGCAGTGTAAAAGGCATCAGCTTTAATATATTTAACCAAAGTTGGAATTTAAGCGGTGATTGCGAAGTCAATTACATCTGCTATGCAATAAAACAGGAGAAATAATCATGGCAAATCAATATAAAAAAGGTGATGCAGATACTCGCCCTTGGGGCACATGGGAAGTGCTTGATGTTGGCGAAAAACACGTAGTAAAAAAAATTACAGTAACTCCTAACAATATTTTATCATTGCAGTCACACAATCACCGTGCAGAGCATTGGATTATTGTAAAAGGGACAGCAAGCGTTACATTACATGAAGATGTTATTGAGCTAACAGAAGACCAATCAGTCTATATCCCTGTAACTGCAAAACACCGCATTGCCAATCACTCACAAGAAGATATGGTGTTCATTGAAGTTCAAACTGGTGAAACACTAGATGAGAATGATATTATCCGCTATGAAGATAGCTACGGCAGAAGCTAGTAGTGGATATAATAAGGAGCTAGCCAGTAAATTAGTTTTATGCACCTCATCTGCCCTTATTTTGAGTGAGCGGCAAAAGTGATGTCGTCATAACTTTGCTAATATTACTGGTATCTAGCTTAGCATCTAACACAGCTTTTTGAAGAGGACCTTCTTTGTTGACTATTGCTATTTCAACAGCCTCAACTGCTTTTTTGTAGACCTTACTATTTACCATATAAACTTTCCAATATTTTGAATTTCTATCTAAAATATCTTCAGAATTACCAAAAGAGACATCTGTTAAATAATTTTTGCCATTTTTCATCATTCCAATTTTGGCAATATGTTCACGAATTTTTTTATAATTAATTTTACCATAAGCATACATTTCTCTAGGATTATTAGTTTCTGGACTATGCCTAAAAATATTACCGCACATGGTTTTTTCATAAGTGATTTGCAACCCTTTATGAGAATACCAAGCTTCAAAACTAGCCCTTAAAGCCTCTCCATTTTTATCTGCCTTTGGGTTCTTCTTTACAGCATCTTCATAAGCAGTAAAACATCTGCCATAAGTAGGGTTTGTTTTTAAATTATCCCAGCCTAAATCAACACCTTTCTGTTTCAGCTCCCACACTACTTGAGCACCATAGGCACATGCATCGGCTTCAACCAGCTTTCCTACAAAAAACCGTTCACTAACAGATAAACTATCATAACCAACACCAATAATCTTTTTTGCATCTTGAACGCAATGTCGCATTTCATGTGAGGCAAGCCAAATCATACTAAGGCTTTTGGGCACAGCACTCTCTTCTCTTAGCAACAGCTCTCTATTTGCATCTAAATAAACCCCATATGGATTTAATTTCTTAGGAAAAGAGACCTCAACCTTCATGCTATCAAGATTTTCAACCAGTCCTTTACCTGTCTCTGACAATGCTATCTTTTCAAAGAACTGCGCAAGCTTGATTTTTTCTTCATCAGTTCCTTTATAAACCAGTGAATCTGTTCTATTTGCAAACATTGCTTGTCTTATTGCATATTGCTTAAGATGGCTTTTACTTAAAGATAAATTCTTAAAATACATGGCTTGTTCTTTTTCATAAACACTCAAAGAATCCCATCTATTCCAATCATTAAGAGCTTTTGTTTTTGCCTGATTATAAGCTTCTATTTTAGCTTCTTCTGCAAGCTTTGTCTGAACTGAGTTATATTGCTTAAGCCCTATTATACTAGCACCAACGATACCAATACCTATAAGAGCTCGATTAACTTTGCGAGAAAATACTTTTTTAAGACTATGCTTTTTTCTGCTTTCAGACATGTGCGCCCCACAAAACACCTAAAAAACCATATATAAAAGATACATCTTCTACAAACGAAAAGCACTACTTATTTACACAACGCTAATTTTACATAACATTATGGAGTAACAACCCATAAACAATGCAATTTATTAGGCACAGAAACAACCACCTACCTAGATTTTGCTTTTAGCTTATTGTTGAGAATCTTAGTTTTTACTTCAGCACTATCTTTCTCTTGCTTTTTAAGCAGTCCTGTAACTTTTGATTTATCTAATGAGCATAAGATAGATATAACATCTTGAGTATTTTTATAGATATCATTATCTTTCAAAATCACATTCCAATATCTAGAACCTCTATCGCTAACTAGATCTCTATTACCACTAATAGTCATATCCGATAAATAATTAGAGCCATTTTTAAGCTGCCCAACTTTTCCTATTATTTTAGTTATCTCTGACTGATTGTTAGTATTGTTTCCAAAATCATCGTTAGCTGCTTCTGACATAACTGATCTGTAAAATGTTGTATAGCAAACTTGTGATTCATATGCCGCTTGTAGTTTATCATTGTCAAACCATGCTTCAAATGCAGAACGCATAGCCACACCATTTTTAGTATTCTCAGGGTTTTCTTTTGCAGAATTTTCATAATCTACAAATATCTTACCATACCCTTTGTCTGTCTTTAGTTTATCCCAACCAACGTCAATATTCTTTTGTTTCATTTCCCACAAAACTTGAGCGCTATATGCACAAGCATCTGCCTCAAACAGCTTGGTCAAAAACAATCTTTCATTTAATGAGCACCCATTAAAATCACCTTCAAGCACACCTAATGCATCTTGATTACCATGGCGCATTTCATGTGCAATAGTAGAAAAACCTCCTACATCTTTTTCATCAAGATCTTTTGATAACAACAACTTCTTATCAAAATAAACACCATAAGCTCCTTGAATATTATCACAATATTTTACCGACACCCCCATAGTGTCTACCCCAAGAACAACATCTTGCCCTGTTTCAGAGGCCTTTAGATTACTAACAAAATTTGCCAGCTTGATTTTTTCTGCTTCAGTACCTTGATATACTAAAGAATCCGCCTCTATCTCTTGCAACCCATACATTAGGTTAACCAAGAGCTTTTGTTCTTCATCTGAATATTGCTTACCCTCAAGCATTTTATCTTTTAAAATATCTATCTTTTTATCACTTGGAACATCTTGCCATATTTCAATATTAAACGGATTATTTTTGATTATTTCGGCATGAATAAGCTCAATGATTTTATTGTGCATATCTTCTTGTTGCTTATCTCCACAGCTTTTTATCGCCCCTGCAGTTACACTAACCACACCAAGACCAAGCAACGCTCTATTAAGCAATTGTCTTATTGGACTACGTCTAATTCTTTGTTTTTGATTATATGACATGATATTACCCCCATCAAACAGGGTAAATTTTAACAGATTAGAAAAAATTATACAGAAATTTCTTTTACATCCACATGCTCACCATAAATAAAACCTATTGGTGTCCATGTATTTTCTTTGTAATCATATAGTGCTTCATAAATTGCACAGTTAGAGAATTTTTTATAAAAGTCCCACTTTTTATTTATATGGATAAGCATTTGAGACAGCGCAAAACCATGACTCACAAATACTATATTGTTATATTGTGTGTTAGAAGATAAAAAGCCTTCAACCTCATTAGACATACGAGATCTAACCTCAATTTTATCTTCACCATTTTCATAGCGGTAGCTATCATATATCGGATTATCTTCTAAAAACGCAGCTCTAATATTATGATATTTCTTTTCTGCCTCATCAGGCACCAATCCTTGGCAAACACCTACATCCACTTCCATTAAACCGTCTTTTTCTATAATGGGCAAATCGAAGCTATTAGATATTTGCAACGCGGTGTATTTAGCCCTTTTTAACGGAGATGAGACCACCACATCAGGCACACATATTTTTTCAAAAAACACAGGAAGATAAGAGGCCTGTTTTTTACCAAGTTCATTAAGCTCAGTATCAGCCCGCCCCTGCATTCTTTTGTTTAAATTCCAGTCTGTTTGACCATGTCGAACAAAAAATACTCTTTGAAAATTATCAGACATATAGCTAATCCAACGGTGCTACTTGCACTCTTTTGCCAACATCTAAGCCAAAATGTTTATCTTGCTTAGGCTTATTACATTTTTTAGGATCATCGCCACATGAATCAAGCACAACAGCATGTCTATCTTCATTAATTCCTTTAACTAAGATACGTGGGCCAAATCCTTTTGTAACTATAAGGTAGAACGATGTCCATGCGCTCTCACCATTTTTATTTTCAGCAGTTATTCTAATTCTATACCTGCCTATATCTGGTGTCTGAGCTTCACCTCTTACGTTTAACATCGCCTCATCAAAAAACGCCCATTTAGGCAATGGCTTATCATCAAACAACGAGGCATAATATCTAACATTATTCCCAAGCTTTGCCTCATCAAACACATTTCTTGGAATATTATAAGAAAACGCTTCTCCTTCCCCAACCATCAAATCTGGCAACATCCTATTTATAACAACAGGAGGCTTAATTCCCGGCAAAGGAGGAACTATTTTTTCATCTTCTGGTGTAAACACACCTTTTTCCCATTTGTTTAACACATGCTCAAGGGCTCTTGATATCTCTCCATATGAATGTGTATAAACATCATCAGGAAGCGGCGACGTTCCCACAGCAGAGAACAAGTCACCAACAGATGATTGTAACTCAGCATAAGATATAGATTTTCTTACATTATAAATAGTTGCATCTAATAGTTTTTTTAGCTTCTCATAATAGGCAAGAGCTTCATCATTTTTTGAGGCTTGTATATCTGATAAATCTGTATATACATCTGCCATTTGCGCATCTATTTCATAATTATCTTTAGCGGCTTCATACTTACCATACGCAAGATTAACCTCAGTAATAACAGACAACGAAAGCATTTCCCTTTTAATAGCAGCAACATTTTCTGCCTCTAGATTTAGCCCCTTATTTTTTGCCATTTTAACAAAATTAACAAGGTTAAACCCTAAGTCGAAAGCGAGACTTGTCCAGTTCTTATGATATAAGTATGGGTCATCATCATAGTTGAAGGCTAATGTGGTATTTAAGTTAGGCAAAAGAGAAACCATATTTGCTTTGGCTCGATATTTTCCAATCTGCTCATTATAGTCATTCTTTCTAAGCTCTGGCCTACTCATCAAAGCCAACCATTCAAGCCTATCAAGTTTTGTCTTAATAGCAGGAACTTTATAATCACCGTCCTCTGGACCAATCAATGCATATTCCGTTGCGGGGTGAAGACCTATTAATGAAGCAAGTTCTTCTTTCGCACTTATTAAAACATCACGTTCTTGTTTTAATTCTTTTATCTTCTTAATAAGCTCTGCTTGACTGTCTAATAATTTTTCTTTTTGAGCATCATCACTAGAAGCTTCATCTTGCATAGTTCTCAAATCATCTACATACAAAACAGCATCTTCAAGAGCCTTATCTAACTCTGGCAAATATTTCTGTGCGGCAAAAGCTCTCCAAAAAGCAACCCTAACTTCATTTAATAAATTTTGTTGTATTTTTCTTTTATCTTCTACAGATAAGAAATATTTATTAGCTTCTTCTTTAGCCCTAAAATATCCAAGACCAAAGTCTAGAACATTCCAAGCCACTTGATAATTAGCCATTAAATGTGAGTTGTCCGATGTTTTTTGAGGATCTGTAATTTTAGTATTACTAGCGAGCATGTCAGATAATGTTGCATAATCATTGCTACGATAGCCATAACCAGCGTTAACACTCATCGATGGCAACATATCAACAGAGGCTACTCCGTTTTTAGCCTCAGCTAATGAAGATTCTGCTCTGGCTAATCTTAATGCATAATTATTTTTTATTGCACCAGCCATTACTGCATAAATGTTCATTCTGGTTCTAACTTCACGACTATGCCCCGCAAACATAGTAGTTAAATCTTTATCAACTCTAACAGCTCTATCCCAGTCAGAAAAAGGTGTAGTCGTACTTGTGCAGGCCGCAACCGACATTAAAACAGAGAGGCTAACAGCTCCAATATAAAATTTACGACTTATCTTCACCATATCACTACGCAATAAATAAATTTACCAAATTGATTTAATATTAACCTTAGACTAACAATAAAGAGTTAATATTTTATAGATTAGGGAATATAATTATTTTAAATAAATTAAAAATATGCTAAACAATTGAACTAACTAGTTAACTTTACAAACAAGACATGGCAAATTTATTAAACACAATATTTAATTTTAACAGCGGAGAAAGCCCCGACAAACTTGGCGCTTACCCTGAAAGATTGCATGTCGCAGCATTACCAGAACGCAGATACCTATGGACAACTAGAATATTGGTTATACTATCTGCCGTAAGCATTTGTATAAGCATTATGCTGAGTTTTATTTGCTATGTTTTAGCCCCTCAAAGAAGCAGCATACCACAACTAATTACGTTTGATCCCAAATTCAACAATTTAGCATTTATACAAAGTGACAAAACCTCAACTCTAGCGGCCGATCTACTAACCGAAATGCTTGTTGCTGAGTATGTTACCCTTAGACACACTGTTGTTAATGATATTGACGAGATGAATCGAAGATGGGGTGAATTTAGCAAATTATATTGGTATTCATCTAAAGATGTATATGCACCATTCCAAGCAAATACCGTAAAAACGCTTGCAATATCAATGTCGACAGGATTAACCAGAGACGTTGAGATAAAATGGGTTAACCAAAAGGCCCAAGGACTATGGCAAATTGAATTTTACACATATGATATGAAGCCAGAATTTAATGAACCAGATATTAATATATGGCGTGCGTTAATGAGAGTTGGCTTCGCAGGATCTCTTCCTTTCCGCAATAAAGAAGATGTATCAATGAATCCTACAAACTTCAACGTAGCAAATTACTCTTTATCTTACCTTGGCAATCTAAAAGGAGCCAAACATTACATGGGCGCAGAAATATCTTCCCCCAAACCAGATGAAGAACAAACAGAAGAATAGAAAATAACTGCCTACTCTTCATCATATGGATAAGAAAAAATATTTCCCTCATAATTACGGAATAGAAGTTTGTCACCATCTTTACACTCAAAGTAATCAGGTGCGATAGGAATTTTACCACCACCTGCTGTATCTATTGCATAGGTTGGAACAGCATATCCAGATGTAAACCCTCTTAATGATTTTATAATCTCCACACCTTTTGAAATAGTTGTTCTAAATCTTTTTGAACCAACCACAGGATCACACTGGAATAAATAATATGGTTTAACCCTTACTTTTAACAACTTATGCATAAGTTGTTTTATAGTATCAGAATTATCATTCACACCTTTTAGCAAAACTGTTTGCGAACC
>QKFK01000105.1 GCA_003252195.1 Rhodospirillales bacterium | reverse complement strand
TAAAGATATGAAAATTGCTCTAGATGAAGCTCAAAAAACAGATTTATGTTTACCTGGTCTTTATCAGGTTCATGAATTTTACTTAGCTGCAATAGCTGCAGATTTAGAAAACGAAGGAACTCAGGCTTTATATAAAGTTCTTGAGAGACTAAATCGTATGAAAAAGAAATAGACTAGTTACATCAAGCTACTTAACGAGATATATTATATGTAGAAAATCAACTAAACGATTACAATCTACACTATCTATTTTATGTAAATAAGCTAAGTAACTTAATTAAAAACATTGCATAAAAAACAGGCTAAAACAGCCTGTTTTTTTTATTTCATAATAACTAGATTTATATATCTACAAATATTAAAAAGTAAATTGCCAATAAATTTATAATCTAGCAACCCTTGCAATGCCTTCACCAAACACCGTAACATCGTTTATGTTATCTATAAACCATGAATCATATGTTGCGTTTGCACCAAGAACTTTTACTTTATTTCCTATGCGTTGCAATCTCTTAATATAGTGGGCACCCTTATAATAAAATGCATATATAGAATCTTGACTAACTGTAGAAGAGCTTCTGTCAACAAGCAATATATCACCTTGATTTAACTCTGGCTCCATAGATTTGCCGCGCATATACAATCCAACCAAATTATTTCCATCTCCACCTACAACCTCTACAAAACCTGAACTTACAGATATTGAGAACATATAATAGTCTTTGTTATCAAACACTGGATTAGTTGGAGTAATATCCATATCATATACGGCTACAGTTTTTTTGCTTTTACCTTCAGATAAAGCCTCACCACCTTCTCCACCTGCTAGCCATGTAAGACTAACATCACAAGCTTTAGCTATCATATAAGCATTGCTTATTGATGGGAGAGAGCCATTAAAATAACGCAACATAGTACCTTCGTTTATTCCACATTTTTTGGCAAATGAACGAACACTATCATTTCCCTTAATCAACTCTAATCTTTCTATAAACTTAGTATCTTCGCTTTCCATAATATCTCCTACATATCGTCTCATCTATAATTTAATCGCTTTATCGAATATTACTTCGGCCCACCTT
The DNA here is from genome assembly GCA_003252195.1 of Rhodospirillales bacterium. Taxonomy (GTDB): domain Bacteria; phylum Pseudomonadota; class Alphaproteobacteria; order QKFK01; family SZUA-500; genus SZUA-500. The sequence goes on along the minus strand of QKFK01000105.1, from coordinate 9,106 downwards.
TTATCTATAATAGATATCATATATATTTTTACTAACATAAATGTTTTTTTAAAACATTCTAAACATAAACAACTTCTATTAAATTAAATTGAATAGTTCATGCAACTTTAACACAAGCGATTATTTATAGATTTATCCATATCACACACACCAAATAACAAAAAAGTTTTTTAAAAGGCATAACCACAAGCATCTCAATCAAATGCACCAGCTATTAAAAAACACACAATAATAATTGTAGTAATTATATTTGCAGATATTTGCATTGCTTCTTAATACACATGATAACAAAGGTGCAAAATAAACATTTTTTTGTCAGCAAAAGCACAACAAGTTGTACATAACGCAAATAAGACATACTACATATACACATAAGTCCGTATCACAATAATTACGTTTCAAGCAATATATTTCGGATTATTTCATATATTACTACTTTAGAATAAGTATTAAATAGAGCACAACAACTGCAAATTATTTGCAATAATTAAATAAAAAAAAATTAGATAAATTAAGCTATATGCATCAAATATATGAGATTTTATTAAGCACAAGCTTTATTTCACATATCGAATCGCAGAATATTTTAACTACAAAACCTATATTTTACGTAATAACACATGCGAATTCACCAATAAGAGCAGTAGATTATTATTCTTTAACTTATAACCAACCACTAAAAACCAACTATAATAATACTGCGCTTACAAATATCAGCAACATTAACACCATACTTATCAGCACAAATAAACAGCTGATAAAAACAACCGACAAACAACTATAGCAAAAAAGCATATCATGGTGTTTTTGTAACAAAATAATATGATGCAATTGTTCTTTCTTCTGATAAATCAATCACCACAAAATCACTCAAATGGATTAAAGCTCATTTGGCGAACAATAATATTACAGAACAAACGCAAACATAACACGTCATTTGTTCAAGCGAACATATGACTAGTCAATACATAATTATTTGTTATTTTTACAAAAAAGTTCTAACTACAATAGTTTAATAGTAGCTTTGACAATTCCGAGAACCTCTATCTCATCTTTATCATCTATATACCATGGATCATACTTACTATTAGCAGGCTGAAGCACTTTGATCCCAGTCCCCACACGTTGCAATCTTTTGAGAAATTTTTCATTATGATATCTAAAAACATAAATACCATCTCTACCGACTGCATTAACAGACCTGTCAATCAAGATTACACCGCAACAATCTGCGTCGACTAAATTGTCATAGCCATTTAAAAAAGCACCTACTGTATGTTTAGCATCAATACCAAATATCTTCTCAAATGCAGCATCGACTTTGATTTTGCATACTATCTCACGAACCTCACTACCATAGTTATCATTACTGTGATTTACATCACATATACCTATTGATTCGAAAACATCATTTTCATCACTTTTCTCACCCAATAAATCACCAGAGACAAGCCTGTCAAGCGAGACATTACAAGCCTTTGCTATCTGTTGGGCGCTATACACAGACGGTATAGACCCATTAAAATATTTAAGCATCGTTGCTTCATGCACAGAGCATTTTTTTGCAAAAGCTCTTACACTCATATCACCCTTAAGTTTAGTAAGGGCATCAACCAACCCATTGTTTTCCATAGTTATTATCCTCATACAAATCGAAAAAGACTCTGACTAACACAATGCTGGTACATACTATAGAATTGACTTTAAATACTTTATTACGTATATTTAATTATATACCAATCACACCGCTAACTAAAGTACGAAATTAACAGCAGGACACAAACTTAAGTAGGCAGAGCAAAATGAACACACACAAGCATCAACAATGCATACTAAAGCAACGCCATGATTTTTGTCATAAGTCGCACGATATGGTTAATCCAAGCAATTCTATCATCAGGGTAGATAATTGCAAACAGTATTAAACCATTATTTACGCACTATCAGTTTGGAACATTCGTATTTAGTTAGCGTTGTGTAACGTTTTAAGAGTTAGGGGGTGCATAATGGATTTTAATAAATTTATGTCATTGTCAATGGCGTGTGTTGCAGGAGGGGCTTTTTCCTCAACATCTACCCAATATGACGAAATACAAAAATACAACCAAAACGAAAAAACATCTACACAAAGCACAGATATCTACACAAAACAAAATCTCATCTTGAAAGGAACTAAAGTTGCCCGACTATTTGCACTATCAGGACTAGTGGGAAGCTCAGTCGCAGCCAGCGCAAACGATAGCACAACAGGAACAAATAGTTCCAATTCATCTAGCAGCACAGACGCATGTTATTCAAATTGCTATTCTGAACCTGCAGCAGACACTACCCCTCAACAATGTATGGATGCAGGATTTTCAAAAACTACATGTGATAGCGGATACACATTATCTGGTGAGTGCTCATACAACTCAGCTTATTTTAACTCTTGCACATGTCATACAGATTGTACTGAGATGTACCAAGATGCGCTTGAAGACATCGGAGACAGCAGCGATATGTTTGCCCACGATTTAAGTTGGGATGGAACAGTAGTTGAAGCAACAGGCATAACAGGCTCTGGAAGCGTGAGCATATCTACAGTGCCATGGTATACAAGTACGGCTGCCGCACAATTAATCATTAATGCAACAGGCAACAAACTATCAAATTACAACACAAAATGCGGAGGTAATTTAACATGGTCTTGTTACTCAAACTGCCATACAGAAGCTTCAACATGCGAAGATTATCTAAAATCAATTAACGTTACCCCTGTAAGCACATATGATGAATTATTAACAGCAGCAAGGTTAACTGGTGGTGAAATAGCTGTAATGGCAGATCTAACAGCAACACCAATTGGATCATATCTTGACTCTGGTATTCCTCTTGACAAAATAACTGGCATTTATGGTGCGAAACACTATAGCTATTCTGATTGCCAAAGCAAACCAATACCAAAAATTGGAAACACTTCTTATCCAAGTATGTACATGCTTGTTATATATGATGCTAAAGAACATTCATTTGGAGACATAAACATTGATAAGATACGTATACAAGATTTCGTCGAGCCAACTATTAACATGTACGGAAATGTAAGTATATACAAAGCAAATAATGAATCATACATCACATTCCCTACATATGTAGCCAAAGCTAATTCTTCTATAACTATTAATAGCTTCGACCAAGGGGGAATAAAAACTGAAGCAAATAGCACAATGACCATAAAACAGTTAGACCGTACTTCCCAAAACATTCCTAACATTGATATGGCAAGTGGTTCATCCCTTAATATTACAGGCGATATTGCAGCAGATTTATCATCGACATCAAGCCAGACATCAGCTATAAACATAGCCTCAGGAGCAGAGCTAGAGGTAACAGGACGACTAAAAAATAGCAAAATCACGTCAAATGGCAGAATTTCTGTTACAGAAGATATATTTGTAGCAGGATCTGTAACCTTTAACGCTGGCAGTGATACTTATACAAGTTATATTAACGGAGAAATAAGCGTATCAGGAAACCTATATCTCCAAGATATCTCTGCGAACAATAATAAATTATTAAGACTTAAAGATGCAAGCATGACAATTAAAGGAGGTGGAGTAGTACAAGTATCTGCAATTTCAGGAAGTGTAGCAGAACTACCTGATGATTGTTATTTAACCCTAGAAACTGGAGCTCAATTAAACTTTACTTCACACACCGAGCTTGAACTTTACAGCGCTCTATTTAGCGCCCCTTCTCTATTAACATTGAACACGGGATCTGTTATAAAAAATGCCACAATAACAAGTAGTAGCAATAGCATGAGCGCTAGATTTTATGCGCAAGCTAAGGCGATAATCAACAACGGAACAGCACTAATGTTCCCAACCAGTGACAAATATAGTACATCTGATTATGAGGACAGTCTTGTTGCCCCTTTCTAAAAGTGCAACAAAATATAACTAAATAAAATGGGCGCACAAAACGCCCATTTTAATTTTCTCATACTTTAAAAGCAAAGCTATGAGATGACAAACGTGATGTTTGTAAGTTTTTCACACCAAGCAAAAGAATGGAAGTTTAGCGTGGAAACAAAACAAAGACTTATAGTGATTATGACAATCTCATGTCACATAACAAAAAAAGCTTTAAAATTAATATAAAGCAACACATATGAAACTAGCAATATAGCAAAAAATCGCCATTACAAACTAACCACAAATTCTTATTGTGACAAACATCACAATTCGTGCGATTCTTATTTTTATTAATCGCTCATCCAAAAACACTAATTTTTATCATAAACAAATCATAATATCCTTATAAATCAATATATTACACTATAAGACGTGCAAAAAATACTATAACAACCTTTTTTATATAACATTACTAATACCAATATAACAATTACACAGTTCCAATCATTTAAACAAAAAAGATATACTTTTAGTTATTATAATAAAAAATATATTCTATTGTTTAATATGTATAATTATTTACTAGATTACCTCTGCACCAATATTAGCAATAGCAAATATCATGACAACGAATTGACACTATTATACACAGCACTTTAGAATCAAAATATTAGGTAATAGGGCAATTACCGCTAGCAACATTGATAATCAACACTATGTTATTATGAACTAGCAACCGCAAGATTAGCTTTAGACGTGAACTATAAGCAGTTAATTTCCCCATTATTACTTTGTAAAAAAAAACGAATATAACAACCACGTAAGGGCATATTTAGGAGAGTAATAATGAAGAACACTAAATTAGCATCATTATCAATGATTTGTGTTGCTGGAGGGGCTTTTTCATCAATAGCGGGACAACACCCAGAAATACAACACTTAAATCTATCAAACGATGACATTGCACTGAAACAATCTGACGTTGTTAATAAAATTAGTAAATCAACCGATTTATCAGGAACAAAATTTGCCAGATCCCAGTCATTAACAGGTTTAATTGGATCTACAACAGACTCTTCAAATGGCGCATCAAGCGTGTCAGACGATTGCTATTCAAACTGTTACGCAGAGCCAGCTGTATTTGACCCATGTATATCATCTGGATACACCCAAACCACAACATGTTCAACTGGCTACCTTCAAGAAACATGCCCGACTAATAGCGCTTATTGGAAATGCTCTACCCCAGCAGCTATATGCATTGCATCAGGATTTGACACTACGACCACCTGTTCCACAGGTTATACAACTGATACATGCCTTCAAGATAATGCTTATTGGAAATGCACTTGCCACTCAGACAATTGTGCAACATTCTTAACTAATGCAGATAACGCCAGAGCTTCGTTTGTAACTCTTGTAAGCACAACAGCAACCTCAAGTGCATACTCTCAAGCTTTTGCCACAACTTCTGGAGTATACACAAGCACTGCTACTCTTAATTTTTCATCAGACGCAGACAAAACAAATGCAATTAATGCATATACAAATTATGCTAGCACAGCAGGCGCATATTCAGCAAACTGCACAGCTTATAGCAACACTCTTTCTTGTTATTCCAACTGCCACACTGAAACAGTTGACTGCCCAAGCTATCTTGCAAGCCAAAGCGTTTCTACAGCTACTACAGCAGCAGAACTAACAACAGCTTTAAGTTCTTCGAACAGCACAATTGCACTTTTAGCTGATGTAAGCACAACTTCTATAAACCTTGGAGCAAAAAAACTTGTAGGACCAAAATATTTTACAAGTAGCTCGGCTTGCACAGCACTATCAACCCCTACTCTAACGTTATCAGGCGAGCCTGCTATATCTATGGATAACGAAACCACCACAGGTCTTCAATATTTAAATGTTACTGTATCAGGAAACCCAATATCAGTAGGAACTGTTAGTGGTACTTTATCAAACGTAAGCATAAGCTACTCTGCTGACCAAGGATTAGTCACAGAAGGTGATGTAACTATTTCTGGTGCAACCACTATTTCAAATAGCGCAACATCTTTCCCAGCTTTTACTATATCAAGCTCAGACGTAGTTGAAGTTAATGATAACCTTACATTAACTGGCAATTTAGATGCTGATGGCACACTAAATGTAGCATCTGGAAAAACTTTAACAATTACAAAGGGAAATATGTGGGTTGCAGGAAGCACTTCGATAGATGGAAAACTAGTATTAAGCAATTCATCTTACGGTGTAGAAGTTGGTAGTGGTGGTGGTCTAGTCCTAAATGGATCAGGCAGTTCAATCACATCTACCAACTATGCCTTCTTCCTCTCGGCTGATGGCTCTGGAGTAGACATAGGCGGAACAACAACTGTAACTGGAAGTAAATTATTTTACATCACAGCTAACGCTCTAGCCTCAATAGCAGCAACTGTTACATATAACGGCTCTACCGTACCAACAGGGCCTTATAATAGCAGCTACTAGTAAATAACCACAGAAACCAGCCAGCTACTTGATTAAATGTAACTGGCTTTTTTTTGTGTTCAAATAGCAACACCACCTGCTTAGTTACGTAAATAGCTGTAACACAGTTTATGTGCTCTCAAAGCTAATGAAATGGCAAACACAATGCTTGTAAGATTTTCGCCTCGAGTAAAATAATGGAAGTTTACCACAGAAACAAAACAAGGGCATATAGTAGGTATGATACTCTCTCGTTACATAACAAAAAAGCTTTAGCATTAATATAAAACAACACATATGCGACTAAGCAATAGAAAAAATATCACTATTGCAACTTGAGTATAAATTCTTATTGTGATAAAAATCACAGTGCATACGATTCTATATCAATAACATCTATCACATTGAAAATATTACATTTTCATTATAAGCAATTGTGATACGCAATATAATCAATAGATTAGATTGGATGTTTATTATAACAATGAATACAAATACATATAGCATAATAACATTACGTGTCACAGCACAACAATTGCACAATATGCATATCAAGTGCAAATCACAGATTTAATTTATTATAATTATATTAATATCATATTGTTTATTAATATGAGTTTATTATAAAAAATATAAATCTTTATTATTAAAGAGACATAATTACAATTGCATAAATTGACACAATTAAGACAAACTCCTTAGAATCAAGCCATTAGGTAATTGGGCATTACCACAGGTCATATTAAAACAATGTACGATTTCTATGGTCTAGCAAGAGCAACTTTGTTTTATATATGAGCTATAATTAATTTAGCAGTCATTATTCCCAATTATTACTTTAATAAAAAATATAACAAAACACTGTGTTGGATTATAAGGAGAGTAATAATGAGAAATACTAAATTGGCATCATTATCAATGATCTGTGTTGCTGGAGGAGCTTTTTCTTCAACCGCAGGACAACACCCAGAAATAAATAACCTAAATTATGCAAGTAACGCAGAAACATCAAAACATAATAACATTGTTAGTAAAATTAGCAAATCAACAGATTTATCAGGAGTAAAATTTGCTAAATCCCAATCTTTAACTGGTTTAATCGGATCTACTAACAACTCTGAAAATGGCGCATCAAGCGTATCAGACGGCTGTTATTCAAACTGTTACGCACAACCAATAGCTTCTTGCCACACAGAAAGTGTAGCCGACCAATGTGCAGAACTTGGATTTTCTACAACAACTTGCTCATCTGGATACGCATTAAGCAATCAATGCACTGTCAGTGGAGGCACTTTATATTATAGCACTTGCACTTGCCACTCAGATAATTGCCCAGATTTATTAACTACAGCAAACAACGCAAGAGCTTCCTTTGTTAGCGCAGTATCAGGTAGCACAGCTACTTCTACAGCATATACTCAGGCATTTTCAACAGCTTCTGGAATTTTTACAAACTCTGCCACCGCCAATTTTTCATCTGACACAGCAAGAACAACTGCAAACTCAGCATATTCAAGTTATGTGAGTGCTGCTAACAATTACTCATCAAGTTGCTCAACATATTCTAACGCATATTCTTGTTATTCAAACTGCCACACAGAAACGGTTGATTGCCCAAGCTATCTGGCAAGCCAAAGCGTATCTTCAGTTACCACAGCAGCAGAATTAACATCAGCTTTAAGCTCTTCTAACAGCACCATAGCTCTTTGCTCTTTTAGCTGATGTAAGCACTACATCGGTAAGCTTAGGAACCAAGAAACTTGTTGGACCAAAATATTTTACAAGTAGCTCGGTTTGCACAGCCCTATCAACCCCTACTCTGACTTTGTCTGGTGATCCTGCTATATCTATGAGTAGTTCTACATCTAATGGTCTTGAATATTTAAATATCAGCATGACAGGCAACCCTATTCAAGCAGGAACAGTTAGTGGTTCTCTGTCAAATTTAAGCGTGGCCTTCTCTGCTGACTCTGGTCTTGTAACCGCTGGTAGTATAAAAATCACAGGACCTGTAACAATTAACAACACTGCTGGAAGCTATGGTTTCCCAGCATTGTCTGTAACTAGTGGCAAAACAGCTGCAGTTAGTGACAACTTAACAATAACTGGAGGCATATTAGACGTTGCAGGAACTTTCAACCTTGCTTCTGGTAAAACAGTTAGACTAAGCGGAACAAAGGGCGAGATATATATAACTGGTGACTTCGGAGCATCAGGTAACATCATAATTGAAGATGCTGAATACGGCATTGAAATTGGAACAGGTGGTATTTTAGCGTTAAATGGTTCTGGAAGCTCAATCACCGCATCAAAAACGCCTTTCTTCATCACAGGTGGAGAATTAGATGTGTACGCATCAACAAGTGTAACCATCACAGGAAGCCCTAAATATGTATTTTATTTCGGAACCGCCTATGACGGCACAGCTATTGTATCATCTACACTTACTGCAAATGGAACCACAGTACCAACAGGAGAGTATGGAACTAACTACTCTATGTAACATACAAAAAGAGCTAGCACTAATGTAGCCAGCTCTTTATTTTAACTAAAGGAAATAAGAATTAATCTTGAACAAATATTCTTATTTCCTTTTTGATATATTTAGAATAATCACATTTATCTCCAGCGATTGGTTTACCAGAGATTATAAGCAAATTTGAGCTGACAGAGTTATCTCTTACATCTAGATCATTATTATCGGCAATTGCGTTACAAATACCACTTTGATAAAC
>QKFK01000181.1 GCA_003252195.1 Rhodospirillales bacterium | reverse complement strand
TGATTTGTATTGATTGATATGCTCATCAATAAAAGCATTTAATCGCTGTAATGCGCCTTTCTCACTAATGTCCCAGTTTTTTAGCATAGGCACGTGCCATGATAATTTTTTAGGTAAGAGTTTTAGGTCATCAATATTAAGTGAGGAATTATCTTTTATTGTCGATAAATTTCTTGGGTTGGGTAAAGGTAGGCGAGGAGAGGGCGCATTCAAACAGCCTTTGCGATAAAATGGAGTGAATACTTTATAAGGTGTTCCGTCTTGTTTTAACACTTGCTCTGGTTGCCATAATAAAGTTGCGTTCTCGCAATGCGTTTTAACGCCAGTGCTAGCTAATTTAGCAATTATCATCTTGTCTTGTTTGCTTTGCCATGGCTCATAGCTTTGGTTGAAATAAATCTCTGATATTTGGTGCTTTTCTATAAGCTCTGATATTATTTCTTGGGTATCGCCATTATATATGGATAGTTTTCCATCTAATTGCTGGTTTAAATCAATTAAGGCATGGTGAAGCCAAACTTTAGATGCTCCGCCTAAAAGACATTCGTTGTTATTATCTATTATATATATAGGCAAAATTTCATGGTGAGATGAAGCATTAAATAATGCAGGATTATCATAAGTTCTTAAATCATTTCTGAACCAAACAATTGCCTTGCTCATTATTCACCTTTGGCTCTGGGGTGAGCTTCATTATAAACCTTTTTAATCCGTTCAGAATCAACTGCGGTATATCGCTGTGTGGCAGCTAAAGATGAATGCCCCAATAATTCTTGAATAGTGCGTAAGTCGCCACCTTCTTCTAGCAAATGTGTAGCAAAGGAGTGTCGCAAAGCATGCGGAGTAACGCTTTCGGGTAGGCTTAATAAGGCTCTGATTTTGCGAACTTGGCGTTGCACTACCCCAGGGTTTAAATCTCCGCCTCTAGCTCCTAAAAATAAGTTGGAGTTATCTTCGATTTCATAAGGGCAATAATCTTTATAATCATCAACGGCTTCTTTAATGATTTGTAGCATGGGGACTATTCTTTCTTTGCCACCTTTACCAAGGATGCGTAAGGTTCCACCTGAAACGATGTCGCCACCTTTTAGGCCTAACGCCTCGCTGATACGAAGCCCGCAACCATATAAAAGTAAGATTAAGGCTCTGTCTCTTTTGCCCTGCCATGCATCGTCATATAATTCACCTAAGGTGGCTAACGCTTTGAAGATATCTTCAGCGTTTAATGAGCGAGGGAGCTTTTTGGGAACTTTAGGCGACTGCAAGGTTTGAATGGCTTGGTTTTCTAGGATATTGTTTTTTGCTAACCATCTATAAAAATTACGCACGGTAGATAGGTTGCGAGCAAGTGATGCTCGGCTAATTTTTTCTGAGCTACGGTAGCTCATATATGAACGAAAATCTTTAATAGAAAAATTCTTTAATGTATCTATAGAGCATTTCTCGCCAATGTGATTTGAAGAAAAATCTATAAAGTTTGCCAAATCTCTAAAGTAAGCATCTGCGGTGTGTGGAGATACTCTTTTTTCAGACAATAACCAACTTTGCCATTGTTTAATGGTGCTTAAACAGCGGTTATCGCAATTATATGTAATTTCTTGATGTGGCATAAAAGTAAAAAGGGGGTATTGCTACCCCCTGTTATCATAGTTGTTTATAAAATTGATTGTCCAGTTTTTTCCCAGTCTTTAGCAAAAGAGGCTAGCCCTTTTTCTGTAAGCGGGTGAGCGTATAGTTGACGCAAGATTGAAGGAGGGCAAGTAATAACGTCTGCGCCATAACGAGCAGCACTTACAACATGTTCTACACTTCTAACTGAGGCAACTAAAACCTCTGTCTTGAAATTGTCATAATTTTCATAAATGCCTACGATGTCATCAATTAATTGCATGCCGTCAACGCCTAAGTCGTCTAATCGGCCCACAAATGGAGATACAAAACTTGCACCTGCTTTAGCGGCTAGAATTGCTTGTCCACAAGTAAAGCACAAAGTAACATTAACCATTGTGCCTTCTGATGATAGGCGTTTACATGTTCTAAGTCCGTCAACAGTTAGGGGAACTTTAATTGCTACGTTTTTAGCAATTTTACGAAGCACGTCTGCTTCTTTCATCATAGTGTCATAGTCAAGTGCAGTTACTTCGGCACTAACTGGCCCAGGGACTGTTGCGCAAATTTCTTTAATTAAATCTACGAATTTACGACCAGATTTAGCAACGATACTAGGGTTAGTGGTTACGCCATCAACCATGCCAGTTTCAGCTAATTCACGAATATCGTTGATCTCTCCGGTATCTAAAAAGAACTTCATTTTCTACCTCTTGTTATAAAAATTTTTGATTTAGTATTAAAAGTGACAACATTATAGCTTGATTTGCACTTTAGTGCTACAGTATTTTGAATTAACAATATTTTTTGTAAGGCGACTAAATTGGGACT